>CAYGLH010000105.1:3440-9740 GCA_964350535.1 uncultured Ilumatobacteraceae bacterium | reverse complement strand
CTGTCAGCGCCGATGGTACTTGGGGAGAGATCCCCTGGGAGAGTAGGACGCCGCCCGATTTCGATGAACGAAACGCACCGCCCGGTACGCCGGCGGTGCGTTTCGTCGTTTTCGGCCGCCTCGTCACGGGGTGCGACCGCTGCATACGGTGGCCGCCCATGACTGACACCCCCACCGTGGTCCGATCCGCGCCGGCGCCAGGCGTCGTGCAGCTCACCCTCGACCGCCCAGAACGCCTCAACGCGCTCACCTACGAGCTCGTCACGGAGCTCTACGACGCGTTCGCCGAGATCGACCGTGACCAGGAGGCACGCGTCGTCGTGATCACCGGTGCCGGCCGAGGATTCTGCGCCGGACTCGACCTGAATGGGTTCGGCGAGATCCCCGGCACCGCCGGACTCGGCCGGCCCCAGCGCGGACTCGCCACACAGCAGTACATCGCCGATCTGGTGCCGACGATGCGCGACCTCCGCCAGCCGATCATCGCAGCGATCAACGGGGCGGCGACCGGTGGCGGACTGGCGCTGGCGCTGGCATCTGACGTGCGGATCGCCAGCACGGCCGCCAAGTTCGGCACCGCCTTCGTCCGCCTCGGGCTGTCGGGGTGCGACATCGGCACGAGTTGGCTCCTGCCACGCCTGATCGGCGCGGGCCGAGCCCACGAACTGATGCTGACCGGCCGCGTGTTCGATGCCGCCGAGGCGGATGCGCTGGGCTTGCTCACCAAGGTCGTCGACCCCGACGCGCTCCTGCCCGCAGCGCTCGAGACGGCGGGCCTGATCGCTCGGAACAGTCCGTTCGGGGTGTGGATGACCAAGGAGGTCGCCTGGTCGAACCTCGAGATCCCGTCGCTCCGAGCGGGCATCGACATCGAGAACCGCAACCAGATCATGAGCAGCATGACCGAGGACTGTGCGGCGGCGATGGGCGGCTTCCTGCGCGGCGAGATCCCCGAGTGGCAGAACCGCTGACCTGTCGAGCCGGATCGGTTGGCCCGGCTCACCCGTAGCATGGGACCCCATGTCCTCCGAGCGTCCATCCAGGAAGCCGCGCCCCCAAGGCGGGTCCGGCACACGACGCTCCGATGGCCGTGGCTCCCCGACGAGCTCGGGAGGCCGCGGGAGCGCTGGGTCGGGCCGAGGCGGTGATGATCGCGGGCGTTCCGGCGGTCGCAGCTCCGGCGGTCGCAGCTCTGGCGGTCGCAGCTCCGGCGGGGGACGTGATGATCGCGGGCGTTCCGGCGGTCGCAGCTCTGGCGGGGGGCGTGATGATCGCGGGCGTTCGGGCGGTCGCAGCTCCGGTCGCGGGCGCGACGATCGCAGCCCCGGGCGTCCCCAGCGCGAGCTGACCGCCGCCGAGCGGCGTGCGAAAGAGGTCAAGGCTCGGCGTGGTCCCCGCCCGGAGGTCGATCCCGACGAACGGCGCGAACGCGAACGCGAGCGCATCGAGGCACGCGAGAACGAGCAGTGGGTCGACGAGGGGTCGGTGCGCGATGCCGCTGAGGCGGCGACCGAGCGCGCCGGGACCGCGACCACGTCCGGGGCGGCGCGGCGGGCGCCGCAGCCGCTCGACGCCGAGGTGACCGCGGAGCTCGTCGAGGCGCTGGGTCGCGAGCGCGGCCAACGGCTGTCCGAGCGCCTCGCCCAGGCATCGGAGGCGCTCGACCGCGAGCGGTTCGACGAGGCCAAGCGCATCGCCACCTCGATCGCCAAGGAGGCTCCCGGCGTCGCCGCTGCCCACGAGGTGATCGGTCTCTCCGCCTACCGGCTGGGCCAGTACCGCCCGGCGGCGAAGGCGCTCGAGACGGCCCACGAACTGCACACCGATCCCGCCCTGCTCCCCGTGCTCGCCGACTGCTATCGCGCCCTCGGGCGGTACTCCGCCGTCGAGCGGGTATGGCTGGAGATCCGGGAGATCTCGCCCGCCCACGAGATCCTCTCCGAGGGACGCATCGTGGCGGCGGGCGCCCGGGCCGACCAGGACGATGTGCGCGGGGCCATCGAACTGCTGCTGCCCAAGAGCGCGCCCAAGCGCGTGCGCGACCACCACCTCCGCGAGTGGTACGTGCTCGGCGACCTCTACGACCGGTTGGGCGATCCGATCGACGCCCGTCGCTGGTTCGAGCAGGTGGCCTCGCACGACCGCCAGTTCGCCGACGTGGAGAGCCGTCTCCGCTCACTCGGGCGCTGAGCAGGCGACACCGGCCGCTGCGGACGAGCGCCGGTACCATCCGCACGATGGGGAGCATGCACTTCCGAGCCGGTGTCGTCGCCGTCGTCCGCGATCGGCGCGGCCGGCTGCTGGCCTTCGAGCGGGCCGACGTCGCCGGGCAGTGGCAGCTTCCGCAGGGCGGCATCGACATCGGTGAGGAACCGGTCGCTGCGGTGTGGCGCGAGCTCGGGGAGGAGACGGGGCTGAGCGAACGGCACGTCGCGCTGACCGACGAGTATCCGGAGTGGACGGTCTACGAGTGGCCGTCGGGGATCCGTCCGGCCGGGAAGCGTCTCGGGCAGGCGCAACGCTGGTTCGCGTTCGACCTGCTCGACGATGATCACGCCCCCGAGCCCGACGGGTCCGAGTTCGTCGCCTGGCGCTGGGTGCAGCCGTCGTGGTTGATCGAGCAGGTGGTCGACTTCCGACGACCCGTCTACCGGCGCGTGCTGGCGACGTGGCCGGCCCCGCGATGAGCGACGACCTGTTCGCCTCGGCGGCCGAGGAGCAACGCCGCGCTCGTGCACCCCTCGCCGCTCGGCTCCGACCCAGGACGCTCGACGACGTCGTCGGCCAAGAGCATCTGGTCGGGCCGGGCAAGCCGTTGCGCACGCTCGTCGAGTCCGACCGTCTGTCGTCCGCACTGCTGTGGGGGCCGCCTGGGACCGGCAAGACCACGCTCGCGCTGGCCGTCGCCGGCTCGACGAGCCGGGAGTTCGTCCAGCTGTCCGCGGTCAACCCCGGCGTGAAGGACGTCCGCGGCACGATCGGGGGCGCCCGCCAGCGGCTCGGCGAGCACGGGCGCGGCACGATCCTCTTCCTCGACGAGATCCACCGGTTCAGCAAGTCGCAACAGGATGCCCTGCTGCCGGCGGTGGAGGACGGGACGTTGACGCTGATCGGGGCGACGACCGAGAACCCGTTCTTCGAGGTGAATCCACCGCTGCGCAGCCGCTCCACGCTGTTCCGCCTCGAACCGCTCGATCGCGCCGCCATCCACACCCTCGTCGATCGCGGGCTCCAGGCCGAAGGTGCCACCGCGGACGACGACGCCGTCGACCTCCTGATCGAGCGGGCCGGCGGCGACGGCCGTCAGGTGCTGACAGCACTCGAGGTGGCGTGCGCGCTCTCGGGGTACGGCAACGTCACCTTGATCCACGTCGAGGAGGCGTTGGGGACGAGCGCCCTGCGCTACGGGCGGGACGACCACTACGACGTGATCAGTGCGTTCATCAAGTCGATGCGCGGGTCCGACCCCGACGCCGCGGTGTACTGGTTGGCGCGGATGCTCGAGGCGGGGGAGGACGCCAGGTTCATCGCCAGGCGGATGATCATCTTCGCCAGCGAGGACGTCGGCCTGGCCGATGCCTCGGCGTTGCAGGTCGCCGTCGCGGCCGCCCACGCCCTCGAACACGTCGGGCTGCCGGAGGCTCAGCTCAACCTGGCGCAAGCGGCGATCCACCTGGCGACGGCGCCGAAGAGCAATCGAGCCGCGCTGGCGATCTGGAACGCCCGGTCGGACGTACGCGATGGCGTGCTGGGCGAGGTGCCGCCCCACCTGCGCGACGCGCACTACAAGGGCGCCGAGAGTCTCGGGCACGGCGTGGGCTACGAGTATCCTCATCACGATGACGCCGGCTGGGTCGCACAGCACTACCTGCCCGACGAACTGCTGGATCGGCGTTGGTACGAACCGTCCGACCACGGCGCCGAGCGAGAGGTCGCGGAACGGATGAGCGAGCGCGCCGAGGAGGGCCGACGATGACCGCAGGAGAACTGGCGGTGGTGCTGGCCGCCGTCCTGTGCTCGATCGGGTTCGCGGCGCTCATCGTCGTGCTGGTGCGGGTGCTCGACGCACTCCGGGCCTTGCGCGGCGAGGTCGAGGATCTTCGTGCGGAGACGCGCCCGCTGTTGCTCGAGTTGCGCGACACCACCGACGAGGCGCGACACACCGTCGACGAGGCCCGTCAGGACCTCGAACGCTTCGACCGTGTGCTGGGCTCGGCCGAGGCGATCGGCGACGCCGTGTCCGGCAGGGTGGCGCGGACCGCGCTGAGCGCTCCGGCGATCAAGGCCGCCGGGTTCGCCAAGGGCACCTCGCGGGCGTGGGCCCGACTGCGTGGCACCGACGTGTCCGCCGACAAGCGGGTGGTCGAGACCGGTGCCCGCACCGATGCGCACGCCGAACTCGACCTCGAGCCACGAAGGAGGCGACGAGCATGATGAAGCGGGTCACCTGGTTCGTCGGCGGCGTCGCCGCCGGGGCGGCCGGGGCCGGGTACGCGAAGCGCAAGGTCCGGGCGACAGCATCCCAGATCGCGCCCTCGACCGTGGTCCGATCGGCCGTGAACTCGGCGCGCGCCACCGGCCGGACGGTGGCCGACGCCGTGCGCGAAGGCCGCATCGCGATGCGGCGCCACGAGGAAGAGGTCCGCGCCCGTCAGGAGGGCCGGCTGATCTCGCTGTCCGACCACGTCGAGCCGGGCGACCAAGTGCTCGTCGACGGCGAGCCGGTCGCCTCTGGGCGCGTCATCGTGATGCGTCAGCGGTCGCGCGGCTGAAGCGATGTTGCGCCGGCGTTCCCGCGGACGCACCGCTGACGAACCTCCGCTCGTCCGCGACCTGCGGCAGCGGCTCCGGCCCGACCAGGTCCGCACCGACGCCACCGAGCTCCATCTCTATCGGCACGACGCCTCGCGGATGTCGGCCGAGGCGTCGGTGGTGGTGTTCGCCGAGTCGACCGACGATGTCGCGGTCGCGGTGTCCACCGCCGTCGAACACGACGTGCCGTTCGTGGCGCGCGGATCCGGCACCGGTCTCGCCGGGGGAGCGGTTCCACCGGCCGGCGCAGTGGTCATCTCCACCGCGAAGATGCGCCGTGTCCTGTCGGTCGACGAGGTGAACCGGCGGGCGTGGGTCGAGCCCGGCGTCCTCAACCTGGATCTCTCCCACGCCGTGGCCGACCGCGGGCTGCACTTCGCCCCCGACCCGAGCAGTCAGCAGACCTGCTCGATCGGTGGCAACGTCGCCCACAACTCGGGCGGACCGCACTGCTTGGCCCAGGGGGTGGCGAGCGCCCACATCCCCGCCCTCGAGGTGGTGTTGCCGGACGGGACCGTCACCGTGCTCGGTGGCGAGGACCCGGAGCCGCTCGGGCTCGACCTGCGCGGTGCCTTCGTCGGCAGCGAGGGGATGTTCGGCATCGCCACGAAGATCTGCGTCAAGCTGACCCAGAACCCACCCGATGTGGCGACGTTGCTGATGGACTTCGCCACCGTCGCCGACGGCGCGCAACTCGTCGGCGACATCATCGCCGCCGGGATGGTCCCGGCTGCGGTCGAGATGATGGACCAGCTGTGTCTGCGCGCCGTCGAGCAGTTCATCCACGCAGGTCTGCCGGTCGACAGTGCGGCGGCCTTGCTGATCGAGGTCGTCGGCCAGCCCGCCGCGGTGCGCGCCGACGTCGAGCGCATCACCGCGCTCGCCCGCCGACGCGATGTCGGCACGATCCGCGTCGCCGCCGACGAGGCCGAACGCGAGCTGCTGTGGAAGGGCCGCAAGTCGGCGTTCGGCGCGATCGCCAACATCAAGCCCGACTACTACCTGCACGACACCGTGGTGCCGCGCCACCGGCTGCCCGAGGTGCTCGAGCAGATCTACGCGATCGCCGAACGTCACGACGTGCTCGTGCTCAACGTGTTCCATGCCGGCGATGGCAACCTCCACCCGCTCCTGGTGTTCGACGCCCGCGAGGACGGGGTGCTCGAGCGCGTGCATGCGGCCGGCGATGAGATCGTCCGGGTGTCGGTGGCAGCCGGCGGCGTGCTCTCCGGGGAGCACGGCATCGGACTCGAGAAGCGCGACCTGATGCCCCTGCTGTTCGCCGAGGTCGACCTCGCGGCGCAGGAGGCGCTGCGCATCGCATTCGATCCGCTGCTGCTCGCCAACCCGAACAAGGTGCTCCCCAATCCAGCCACCTGCGGCGACGTGCAGCACGTCCCCGAGGGCGCCTGGATCTGACGTGGGGCGCGAACCGCTGGAACGTTTCGCCGAGGATCTGGAGGCGCAAGGCGTGAAGGTGGCGCAGGT
>CAYGLH010000105.1:0-3430 GCA_964350535.1 uncultured Ilumatobacteraceae bacterium | reverse complement strand
GTTTCGCCGAGGAGGTCGGCGACGACGGGCCCGTCACCGTCGTCGGCGCGAGCACACGCGGCGGCGGTGTGCCCGACGCCCGGGTCGTCCGTGCCCCGGCGGGCATCTCGTGGGTCGAGCCCGAGGAGATGACGCTGTGCTGCGGTGCCGGCACGACGGTTGACGAGGTCCTCGCAGAGCTGGCCCCGCTCCGCCAGACCGTGGCGATGCCACCGGGCGGCACGGTCGGCGGAGCACTCGCGGCGGGCCAGAGCGGGATCCGCCGGCTCGGTGACGGGCCGATGCGCGATGTCGCGCTGCAACTCCGGTACGTCTCGGCCGCAGGAGCGGTGGTCAAGGCCGGAGGGCCGACCGTGAAGAACGTGAGCGGCTTCGACCTGTGCCGACTCCTCGTCGGGTCGCACGGCACACTCGGGTTCGTCGGCGAGGTCATCATGCGGACCCGACCGATCGCTCGATCGTCACAGTGGTACGCCCGCGAGGGCGACCCGTGGGAGTTGCTCGCCCGGCTCTACCGGCCGACGTCGCTGCTGTGGGATGGCGTGCAGACGTTCGCCCTGCTGGAGGGGCACGAGGACGACCGCTCGGCCGAGGCGCGCGACCTCGGGCTGCAGCCGTGCGCCGGTCCGCCCGAGCTGCCGACGGGTGGCCGTCGGTCGCTTCCGCCTGGTGACCTCCGCACGACGATGGAGCGATCGGGGGCGGCACCTGGCGAGTTCGTGGCCGAAGTGGGCGTCGGGATCGTGCACACCCGGATCCCGTCACCGCCGCACGCAGTGCCGGAGCCCGTGCGGCTGCTGCACGCCCGCGTCAAGCATGCCTTCGACCCGGCGAACCGACTCAACCCCGGCCGATCCGTGTTGGATCCCGGACCGTGAGGCCCTACGTCGACCATCCGGTGACGGACCTCGATGGCGCCGAACGAGCGGCGCACCACGCGGCGACGGTCTGGGGACTGCCCGAGCCGACGGTGCTGCGGGCCGGGATGAACCTGATCCTGCAGAGCGGGACCGTGGTGTTGCGCGTCGGTCAGCCGTCGGGACCGGGCGACGCTGCGCTACGCCTCGCCGAGACGCTCACGCACGCCGGCATCCGCGTCGTCGAGCCGGCCCTCGACGATGTCGTCGAACGCGTCGGCTTCACCGTGACCTGCTGGCGGCTCGTCGAGCCGACAGCGGAACCGATCGACTGGGCCGCCGTGGGCGGGCTCGTCCGTCGGGTCCACGAGCTCGACCCAGCGATCGTCCCGGCCGACTACCCGCTCCCGTCGCCGCAGGCGTTCCCGTGGTGGGACTTCGAGGCGATGATGGACGACGTCGGCGGAGCGATCGACCCCGCCGCCCGGGGCGGGCTCCGGGCGGCGATCGACCGCTGGCCGACCTGGTGGGCGACCGAGCAGCCGGTCGTGTGTCACGGCGATGTTCATCCCGGCAACGTGCTGATGTCCTCGGACGGGCCGCTGCTGATCGACTGGGACCTGCTGTGCCTGGCTCCTCGCGGCTGGGACCACGGACCGATGATGACGTGGCACGAGCGGTGGGGCGGCGCGCCGGGGGAGTACGAGCGGTTCGCGGCCGGCTACGGCGCCGACCTGCAGGACGACCCGGGCGCCCGCGCCATCGCCGAGCTCCGGCTCGTGGCCGCGACCTTGATGCGTGTCCGTGCCGGCCGCCACGATCCGCTCGCACGGGCCGAGGCCGATCGACGCCTCGCCTACTGGCGTGGCGATGTCGACGCCCCACAGTGGAGCGCACAGTGAACGACACCCCGTGTCGGGTGGGCGTGGAAGGGGTTGACTGATCGGGCCATGCGACACGACCTGCGAATCGACGATTCACCGACGGGCGCCGGGCGCGGCGTGTTCGCGACGCGCCGCTTCGCCGACGGCGAGGAGATCGAGCGGTGCCCGATGCTGGTGGTCGACGGCGCCCGAGGCGAGTCGTTGGCCCACGGCGCCGAGGGGTACGTGTTCAACTGGGGCGATGAGGGCACGGCGTTGGCACTGGGCTTCGGTTCGCTCTACAACCATTCGTTCCGGCCCAACGCCACCACGACCGAGACCTCGGACGAGCTCGTCATCACCGCCGTGCGCGACATCGAGGCGGGGGAGGAGATCTTCATCAACTACCTCGGCACGGCGTCGGAGGGTGTGTGGTTCGACGACCTGACCGCGTGACCGGAGGCGCTGCGTGGCGACACCGCTGAACCTGGACGACACCCAGCTCGACTCGTGCGTGTCGTGCGGGCTCTGCCTCCCGCACTGCCCGACGTTCCGGGCGACCGGCGAGGAGCGATACTCGCCGCGGGGTCGCATCGATGCGATGCGCAGCGTCGAACGCGACGGTCGTCCGATCGACGACGCGTTCGTCGACTTCATGGAAACCTGCGTGCAGTGCCGCGGGTGTGAGCCCGCCTGTCCGAGCGGTGTCCCGTTCGGATCGCTGATGGCCGACACGCGTCGAGCCCTCGCCACCCGCAGCGCCTCGGTGCCGTGGTGGCAACGGCCGGCCTACGGGCTCCTGCGGCATCACCGCCTGCTGCTCGCCGCGACGTCGGCGCTGGCGATCGCCCAGCGGCTGCGACTCGTACCCCGCCGGGTCTCGTTGCCGACACTCGGGGTGCGCCCGTCGGCCCCGCTGCGTTCCACCGGTGGTGATGTGTGGCTCTTCACCGGCTGTGTCATGGACGCCTGGCAGCGGGACACCCACCGGTCGGCGGCAGCTCTGATCGGAGCGGTCGGCGCAACGTACCGGGTGCCCGCCGCCGGAGCGGCGTGTTGCGGCGCGTTGCACCACCACGCCGGCCTCCACGATGCTGCCGCCGCCGCAGCCCGCGACGTGATCGCGGCGATGCCGGGCGACGCACCGATCCTCGTCGACTCGGCCGGCTGCGGCGCAGCGCTGAAGGAGTACGGCGAGCTGTTGGGAACCCCCGAGGCGGTCGAGTTCGCGACCAGGGTGCTCGACATCCACGAATGGCTCGCGCCACGCCTCGGCGACCTCCCGACGCCGGCCGCGGGGCGGGGCGTCGTGATCGTCCAGGACCCCTGCCATCTCCGCCATGTGCAGCGGGTCCACATGCCGGTGCACGCGGTGCTCGGCACCGTCGCCGAGGTGGTGGAGCTCGACGACGCCGGTCTGTGCTGCGGCGCCGGCGGGGCCTACAGCGCGCTCGAGCCGGAGATGGCCGCGTCGATACGCGATCGCAAGGTCGCGGCGATCCGACGGGCCCAGGAGCGCAGTGCGGCGATGGTGGTGGCCAGCGCCAACCCTGGCTGCCTGATGCATCTCGAGCCGGCGCTCGACGGAATCGAGGTGCGGCATCCAGTCGACATCGTCGCCGACGCGCTGGGTCTCGACACGAGCACCTGACCAGGCGTCGGCACGCCGGTCGTCCCGTGGACGAGATCGACCGTCCGAAGAGCGCTACG
>CAYGLH010000104.1:262-9754 GCA_964350535.1 uncultured Ilumatobacteraceae bacterium | reverse complement strand
CAGCCCGAAATTTGCGGTCAGCGTCGCGCTGAGCGCGACATCCGGTGCATTTTTCGGTGGGGGGTGGATGCGGGTCAGAGGGTGCGGAGGAAGGCTTCGACGTCGGCGCGGTGGCGGGTGCGCTTCATCGGGGGGAGGGCCTTCACGATGTCCCAGCGGTAGCGGGCCGTGCCGAGCCGCGGGTCCATCACCGCGACGACGCCGCGGTCGGTCGAGGTGCGGATCAGGCGACCGCACGCCTGGGCGAGCATCATCGAGGCGCGGGGGATGTCGATCTCCGCGAACGCGGTCGCGCCGAGTTGGTCGCGACGCGCCGACAGCAGCGGGTCGTCGGGGCGGGGGAACGGGATGCGGTCGATGACCACCAGCGACAGCGTGTCGCCCGGCACGTCGATGCCCTGGAAGAGGCCCGCCGTGGCGAACAGGCAGGTCTCGGCGTCGTCGGCGAACGCCTTCACGAGCGCCGGCTTGGGGAGGTCGCGCTGCGTGAGGATCGGTACGTCGAGGCGTTCGCGCATGGCGGCGGCCGCCTCATCCATCGCCGCCCAACTGGTGAACAGCGCCAGCGTCCGCCCACCGGCCGCCGGGATCAGCGCCTCCAGCTCGTCGTGCACCGCCGGTCGGAACCCCGGGCTGTTCGGGTTCGGCAGGTGCATCGCGCAGTAGAGCATGGCGTGGTGCTCGTAGTCGAACGGGCTCCCGACGTCCTCGCTGTCGACGGCGTCGACGGGGATGCCGACGCGTGACGCGAGCGAGGTGGGGATCGTCGCGCTGGTCAAGATCGCGGTGCGCTGCGACCACACCCGCTCGGCGAGGGTCGGGCCGACGTCGAGCGGAGCCACCTCCAGCCGCGGGGAGTCGGGACGTCCACTGACGAAGGCGACGTACCCGTCGCGCTGTTCGAGCGTGATGTCCACCTGTTCGATGGTGCGGCCGACCATCCGCTGGGCGCGGAGCTTCCGTTGCTTCGCATCCTCGACCGGGGTGTCGATCGCCGCGAGGGCCGTCACCACGTCGCCGAGTCGGAGGCGAGCGTCGGTGAGCACCTCGGACACCTCGGTCGGCAGTTCGTCGTCCATCCGCTCGCCGCAGTGGTCACCGAGCGCGTCGCGCAACGACTCGGCGACCTCGGCGATCCCGCCCACCAGCTTCGGGTCCTCCAGGATCCGGCGCACGACCGCGGCGAGTGCGGTGAACCGCCCGGGCGACAGCTCGGCACCGACCGTGTCGCTCATGATGTCCTCGAGGCCGTGGGCTTCGTCGAACACGACGACGTCGTGCTCGGGAAGGATCGCGCCGTCGCTGGCGACGTGCAGGCCGTACAGGTGTGTGTTCACCACGACCACGTCGGCCGCTGATGCCCGTCGGCGGGCCCGCTCGGCGAAGCACGGGTCGCCGAGTGGGCAGTTGTCCGCGCCGGGGCACTCGTCGCTCCCGACGCTGACCGCCCGCCACGCGTTGTCCGACGGTGTCCAGTCGAGCTCGGCAAGATCGCCGGTCGGCGACGCCCCGGCCCATTCCGCGATGCGCTTGATCTCCGCCTTCGTGGTGACCGCCAGCTCGTCCAGCTCCAGCTCCCCCTGGGCGGGGTTCGACATCTCGCGGAGCCGCTGCAGGCACACGTAGTTGCTCCGCCCCTTGAGCACGGCCCAGTCGAAGTCGTCCTCGACGTGCGCGCCGAGGAACGGCAGGTCCTTGGTCGCCAGCTGATCCTGCAGCGCCTTGGTGGCGGTGGCGATCACGACCGTGCTCCCCGACGAGATGGCCGGGACGAGGTAGGCGAGCGTCTTGCCCGTGCCGGTTCCGGCTTGGACGATCAGGTGGCGCTGTGCGGCGATCGCGTCGGCGACGAGCTCCGCCATCCGGTCCTGACCGGGGCGATCCTCCGCTCCTGGGAGGGCGGCGGTGACGGCGGCGAGCGTGGTGCCGACCGGATCGGCGCTCACCGTGCCAGCGCCAGCGCCGCGTCGAGCTCGTGGCCGTCGAACTCGGGCCAGGCGGCATCGCTGAAGTACACGCAGGCCCCGGCGGTCTGCCAGAGCAAGAAGTTCGAGATGCGCCGCTCGCCACTCGTCCGGACCAGCACGTCGACCGACGGCAGTTCCGGCAGGTACAGGTGCGAGGCGATGGTGGCGGGCGTCATCTCCTCCCCGTCGGCGCGCACCCCGTTCGCCGCCGCGACCAGTTCGGCGCGCCCGCCGTAGTCGAAGGCGATCGTGAGGACCATGCCGGTGTTCTGTGCCGTGTCGGCGATCGCCTTGCGGATCGCACGCTGGACGTACTTGGGCGTGCGCGACTCGGGCGAGTCGAACGGCCGCCCGATCCACTGGATGCGGACGTTCAACTCGTTGAGCTCGGCGACGCGTCCGAAGAGCTTCTCGTGGAGGCCGAGGATGTGCCGCACCTCCGGGCGCGGACGACGCCAGTTCTCGGTGGAGAACCCGAAGAGCGTGAGCCAACCGATGTTGCGGTGCACCGCGATGCGGACCAGACGGGCGATGTTCTCCTCGCCCTCGGTGTGGCCGTCGGTGCGCGGCAGGCCTCGGCGGCCGGCCCACCGGCCGTTGCCGTCCATGATGCACGCGACGTGCAGGGGGCGCGCGTCCGCTTCGTCGGGCATCGACGCCAACGCTACTTGCCTTGTGCGGCCACCGCCGAGGACCGGCGAGACCGTTGCATCGCCGGGCGACCGTGGAAGAATGGCGCGGTGCCGGTCTCGTCGTCGTCCCCGACCTCGCGTGCGACGTCGACCCACGACGCCAGCGACCAGGTGCTGCGCCACGCGATGGTGATCGGGGGCACGCTCGCCGAATGGGCCTCGTTCGGCACGGACCGCTGGGACGATCGCGTCGATCGCCTCGGAACGGTCGCGGCGCGGGCGGGTGCCTCGTTCCTCTCGCTCCGGCCGTTCGAGGCGGGTGCCACGCCGGTCGACCTCGACGGGTGGGAGCGCACGGTCGACGACTGTCGCGTGCTGATCGACCCGCGCGGCGACGGTCGGCAACGCCTCGCCGAGGCACTGGCCACGATCGATCTCGACGAGCCGATCAACGAGGCCACGATCGCCGAGGCGCTGTACCACCCGGCCGACTGCGAGCCGGACCTGATCGTCGTGCTCGGCGAACCCACGCGCCTGCCGCCGTCCGCGGTGTGGGAGCTGGCGTACGGCGAGCTGGTGTTCCTCCCGCTGCGTTGGGACGAGCTCGACGACGACCATCTCCTCGACGCGATCGCCGACTTCGCCCGCCGCGAGCGGCGCTTCGGCGGTGTCGACCTGTGAGCGCTCGACGCTGCCCGGCGACAGCGCCCCCGAGGTGAGCAGCCGGTGAGTGAGCTGTACCGCGACACGGGAGTGGTGCTGCGCACGTACAAGCTGCGTGAGTCCGACCGCATCGTCGTGCTGCACACCGCGGAGAACGGCAAGGTCCGGGCGGTCGCCAAGGGGGTGCGCAAGACGAAGTCGCGCTTCGGCGCCCGGCTCGAGCCGATGAGCCACGTCCGGTTGCTGCTGTACCGGGGTCGCGAGCTCGACATCGTCAGCCAGGCCGAGGCGGTCGAGTCGCTGTCGCCGTTGCTGTCCTCGCTCGATCGGATGTCGCAGGGGCTGGCGGTGCTCGAGGCGGTCGATCAGCTGTCGTTGGAACGTGAGCCGAACCCGCAGCTCTACCGCATGGTCGTGGGGGTGCTGCGCACGATCGCCGAGCGTCCGGCACCCCTCAACGTCCCGGCGTTCTACCTGAAGTTGCTCGCCAACGAGGGGATGGGGCTGGTGCTCGACCGCTGCGTCCGCTGTGGCCAGGATGCCGACACGGTGCAGCTGGTCTCGCTCGACGTCCACGAGGGTGGCGCCGTGTGCCGCTCGTGCCGGTCGGGGCAGGCCGTGTCGGTCGGTGCGCTCGCCCTGCTGCGCGACATCCTCGGCGGGCGCCTGACGTCGGCGTTGGCCGAGCCCGAGTCTCCGGTCACCCACGAGGTCGGCGCGCACGCCACCCGGGCGCTGGAGCACCACATCGAGCGCCGCCTCAAGGCGGTGGCGATGTTCGAAGCGCACTAGCGCACGCCACCCGGGCGCCCGCCCGTTGCGCGCCGGACGTCACGTGGCGAAGGCGGTGACGCGCTCGACGAAGCGGTCGGGGTCGATGAGGTGCGGGTAGTGCCCCTGATCGGCCCACACCTCGACCGTCGCGGTCGGGATGAGCCCGCGCAGCCAGGCGGCGTAGTCGTCGCCGGGGTCGATGCCGTGCAGCGAGAGATACGGCACCGAGATCGACGAGGCCACGCTCTCGGTGACCGCGTCGAGGTCGGCCGCCGGTGCCGTGAGCACGAGCTCCCAGATCCCCAGGACGACGTCCTGTTCGGCCTGACGCAACCCGTCGATCCGCTCCCGCTCCGACCCGGCCAGCGGCCCGGCCATCTCGTCGAACACCATCGAGATGGCCTGCTGGAACGATGCATCGTCGCCGCGCAACAGCGGCTCGAGCTGGCCGAGCGTGTCCTTGAACCTGGCGAGCGCCAGCGGCTGGTCGACGTTGATCACACCGGCGCAGGGTGCCGCGGCGGCGTACGCCGACACCACGGCACCGCCGAGCGAGTGGCCGACGAGCACCGGGTCGTCGAGGCCGGCGTCGGCGATCACTGCACCGACGTCACCGGCCATCGTTCCCAGGTCGTACGGGGCGGTGCGCGACGACTCGCCGTGTCCACGCAGATCGACCCGCACCACCTCGAACCCCGCCGCCGTGAGCGGTGCCACGAGCGGGTCCCACGACGCCGACCGTTCGGTGATGCCGTGGACGAGCACGAGCGGTCGGCCAGCTCCTTCCCGGCGGTAGGTGATCGCGGCGTCGTCCCCGGTCCGTGCGGTCGGCATGGCGGCACGATACGACACATCGGCCCGTCGGGCAGTCTGGGAGACTCCCCGGATGACGTCTGCAGGTGCCGTGTCGCTGGTGGTGACCGATCTCGATGGCACGTTGTGGGAACGACCCGACGAGGTGCACCCGCGCACGCTGGCAGCCGTCGACGGGCTGCGCGAGCGCGGCGTGCCGTTGCTCGTCGCCACGGGGCGTCGGGTGGCGTCCACGCGCGAGCCGCTGGCCGAGCTCGGTCTGGCGCCGCCTGCGGTGGTGCTCAACGGAGGCCTCGGGCTCGACCTCGCCACCGGTGACCGCTTCCATCGGGGAGGGTTCACCCAGGTCGACGCCCAGCGGGTGCTCGCCGCGTTCGAGCGGCACGGGATCGAGCCCTGCGTCTACGTCGACCACGACGAGCGGACCGTGTGGGTGGGCGAGCGCCCCTCGACCCACCCCGACCATCTCGCCAGCCTCGGCGCGGAGGTCGTTGCCGGCGACCTGTCAGCGGTCGTCGTCGAGCACCACGTCCTCGCCTTTGCCGTGCTCGGTATCCCGCAGGCCGCCGCCGACTCGATCGCGGCCACGGCGGCGACGGTCGGCACCTGTCACGTCTCGCCCGACCGGATCTACGCCGGGTCCACCGTCACGGTCGCACCCACCACGGTGTCGAAGTGGGACGGGGTGCTCGCGTACTGCCGCCACGCCGGGCTCGATCCATCGGGCGTGTTGGCGATCGGGGACGGACCGAACGACGCAGAGCTCCTGGCCGGCGCGCGGACTGCCGTCGCCATGGCCGACGCCCACCCCGCGGCCCTCGCGGTCGCGGATCACGTCGTGGGTCCGGCGGTCGACGGTGGCTGGGCCGATCTCCTCGATCTGGTCGATCGGGCCCGTTCACCCGCTGGATAGCCTCACGTCACCGTGGACGAGTTCCGCCCGGCGCACGTGATCGAGGCCGATGCCGCACTCGCCCGCGCCGTCACCGCCGGCGACGAGGCGGCGATCCGCGAGCTGGTCGACCGGTACGGCGGCCTCGTCTTCACCGTCGCGCTGCGGATCGTGGGCGACACGCACCGGGCCGAAGACATCACGCAGCACACGTTCCTGCAGGCGTGGCGCAACGCCGATCGGTTCGAGCCGGGACGCGACTTCGCTCCCTGGTTGGCGACGATCGCCCGGCGGGCGGCGATCGACGTGGTGCGCCAGCAACAGCGTCGCCCGACCGCCGACCTCGACGAGCAGGCGCTGGCCGTGAGCGACCCCCGTGACATCCCCGACGCGGCGGACATCGAACGGGTGTGGGCGGTGCGTGCGGCGATCGACACGTTGGCCACCGATCAGCGCGAGGTGGTGCGGCTGCACTATCTCGACGGGCTGACCCACCAGGAGATCGCCGACAAGCTCGACGTGCCGATCGGCACCGTGAAGTCACGCCTGGCGCGTGCGGCGCGACGCTTGGCGAACCGACTGCACCGACACGATGGGAACCGTGCGGACGACGACGACGTAGGGAGTGGAGGATGAGCGAGCCGACCGACGACCAGCTGGCAGACGACCCCGGGCTCGTCGTCGATGCCGATGTGGCCGCCGTCCTCGCCGACCCGTCACTGTGGGGCGAGCCACCGGTGGATCTCGCCGATCGAGTCGTGCGCGACATCAGCTCGGAGTCGGAGATCGGTCCGGCCGGCGCCGCCCGCTCGAGCCGGAGCGGAGCGCGCTGGGCGATGCTCGGGGCGGCGGCGGCGGTCCTCGCAGTGCTCGTCACGATCGTCACGATCAGCGCGTTCGACGGCTCGGGCGGGCGGTCCGTGTCGGCGGCCCTGCTCCCGACCGGGCGGGCGGGCACCGAGGGCGGCTCGCTCGACCTCACCGAGTCCGACACCGGGGTCGGGATCGTCATCGACGTGCCGGCACTGCCGCCCTGCGAGGACGGGTACTACTACGAGGGGTGGGTCGCCACCGAGGACGGGCTCACGATGCCCGCTGGCACCTTCCACGCCGGGGGAGCGATCGAGCTCTGGGCCGCGGCCGAGCTCGACGACGTGGTCGGCTTCACCGTCACCCACCAGTGGTACGGATCGGTCGAGGACGTCCCGGTCGACGCCGGCGACGTGGTCCTGAAGGCCACGGTCGTCGCCGACTGACCCGGCTCGCGACCGGGGCGATCAGCGCGGCTCGCGGGGGAGGCCCAGCACGCGCTCGCCGAGGATGTTGCGCATGATGTTCGAGGTGCCGCCCATGATCGTGTAGCCGGGGGCGTACACGAGCCCGTGGGTCACGTCGTTCCACAGCGTCGCCTCGGCGCCGAGTGTGGCGGCCACGAACTGGGCGACGCGCCATTCGTGCTCGGTGCAGAAGCACTTCGTCGCTGCCGAGAACCCCTTCGGTGCTTGGCGGAGCACCTCGCGGGTGACGAGCACGCGGCCGAGCCGGTACCCGGTCTCGAGCCGGGCCATCTCCTGTCGCACCAGCGGATCGTCGCGGTCGGCGCGCTCGACCGCGATCTCGTACAGCGCCCGGTTGGAGACGAGTCGGTCGATGCCGCCGCGCTCGTGCTCGAGCTGTGCCATCGTCTGCTTGAACGCATTGCCCTCGACGCCCACGAGGTTCTCGGCAGGAACCCGCACGTCGGTGAAGAACACCTCGCAGAAGTGCCGGTTGGTGGTCATGTCGGTGATCGGGCGGACCTCGATGCCCGGCGTGTCCATCGGCACGATGATCTCGGAGATCCCCTTGTGCGGCGGGCCCGACGCGTCGGTGCGGCCGATCAGGTAGCAGTAGTCGGCGTCCTGACCGAAGCTCGTCCAGATCTTCTGGCCGTTGATCACCCAGTCGTCGCCGTCGCGCACGGCGCTGGTGGTGAGCGATGCGAGGTCGGAGCCCGAGTTCGGTTCGGACATGCCGATGCACCACGTGGTCGCTCCCGAGAGGATCCCGGGGAGGAACTCGGCCTGCTGGTCGGGCGTGCCGAAGTTGATCAGCGTCGGGCCCATCTGCCGGTCGGCGAACCACATCGCGGCGATCGGTGCGACGGCCGCGATCAGCTCCTCGCCGACGATCAGGCGGTTGATCGGTGGCTGGCCACCTCCACCGAACTCGGTGGGCCACGTCATCCCGATCCAACCGTGCGACGCCATCTCGACGGCGAACTCCTTGGAGAAGCCGTTGATCCAGGAGTCGTTGTGGCGTCCGAATCGGCGGACGGCGTCGTCGGCGACGGCGCGCGCGTCGGCGCGCAGCGCGTCCTGTTCGGGGGTCCAGGCGAAATCCATCGGTGGCGAGCGTAGACGGCCACCCCGTCTGCGCTACGATGCAGACAAGTAAGAGACAAGTCGTCGTGCACGTGCGCGACCTGGCCGCCGCAGCAGGGAACCCCCGAATGAGCTCGAAGATCATCTACACCCACACCGACGAAGCCCCCGCCCTCGCCACCTACTCGTTCCTCCCGATCATCGAGGCGTTCGCCGGGAAGGCCGGCGTCGAGGTCGAGACGCGCGACATCTCCCTCGCCGGTCGCATCATCGCCACCTTCCCCGAGCGGCTGACGCCGGAGCAGCGCATCGGCGACGCACTGGCCGAGCTCGGCGAGATGGCCCTCACGCCTGAGGCGAACATCATCAAGCTCCCGAACATCTCGGCGTCGGTGCCGCAGATGGTTGCTGCGGTGAAGGAGCTGCAGGCCAAGGGATACGACCTCCCCGACTTCCCCGACGAGCCGAAGACCGACGAGGAGCGCGCCATCCGGGCCCGGTTCGACACGGTCATGGGCTCGGCGGTCAATCCCGTGCTCCGGCAGGGCAACAGCGACCGTCGTGCCCCGAAGGCGGTGAAGGACTACGCCAAGAACCATCCCCACTCGATGGGGGCGTGGTCATCCGAGTCGAAGTCGCACGTCGCCACGATGGGCGCCGACGACTTCCGTTCCAACGAGCAGTCGTTCACGTCCGACTCGGATCAGACCGTCACGATCGAGTTCGTCGCCGACGACGGCAGCGTCACCCCGCTCAAGAAGGTCCCGCTGCTCGCCGGCGAGGTCGCCGACTCGACCGTGATGCGCGTGGCCGCGCTGCGGCGGTTCCTCGCCGAGCAGGTCACCGACGCGAAGGACCGAGGGGTCCTCTTCTCGCTGCACATGAAGGCCACGATGATGAAGGTCAGCGACCCGATCATCTTCGGCCACTGCGTCGAGGTGTTCTTCGCCGAGTTGTTCGAGAAGCACGCCGACACCTTTAAGAAGCTCGGCGTCAACGCCAACAACGGGTTCGGCGACGTGGTGAGCAAGACCGCCGACCTGCCCGCCGACGAGAAGGCCGCGATCGAAAGCGATCTGCAAGCGCTGTACGACGCGCAGCCACCGCTGGCGATGGTCGACTCGGACCGGGGCATCACGAACCTGCACGTGCCCAGCGACGTCATCATCGACGCGTCGATGCCGGCCATGATCCGCGCGTCGGGCCAGATGTGGGGCCCCGACGGCAAGCAGAAAGACACCAAGGCGGTCATCCCGGACCGCTGCTACGCCGGCGTGTACGCCGAGACCATCGACTTCTGCCGCGGCAACGGCGCGTTCGACCCGAGCACGATGGGCAGCGTGAGCAACGTCGGTCTCATGGCCAAGAAGGCCGAGGAGTACGGCAGC
>CAYGLH010000104.1:0-252 GCA_964350535.1 uncultured Ilumatobacteraceae bacterium | reverse complement strand
TCACGGCCAACTAGCCAGATTTGGGCGGCGGCCTCGACAAGACCTTCGAGGTCGCCGCCGACGGCAAGATGCAGGTCGTTGATTCGAGCGGCAGTGTCATCTTCGAGCACGATGTCGAGGCCGGCGATATCTGGCGCGCCTGCCAGACCAAGGACATCGCCATCCGCGACCGAGTCAAACTCGGTGTGTCACGCTCCTGCGCGACCCGAAGCTCTGCGGTGTTCTGGATGAACCAGGAACTGGCCCCCGACG
>CAYGLH010000103.1:1041-9777 GCA_964350535.1 uncultured Ilumatobacteraceae bacterium | reverse complement strand
GTCGGCGGCGCGCAGGACGGCGGCGGTGATCTCCACGATGTGCTCCTTGTCGGGGTGGTCTGACGGTGGTCGCAATGGGGCAGCTGGTCGTCGAGCGCAATGCATGCCCCGAATCCAGCGGAATCTGCCGCGATTGTCGCGCTGGGCGCGACGCCCACCGCAAATTTGCGAACTCATCGCCGACGACGCGGCCGCGGCAGATTGCGGGCGTTCAGTCGGCTGACTAACGTCAGCGCAGGCGTGGGGAGCTACGCCGCGACACCTTTGGGGAGGGACGTGCGATGTCCTACGGCGCCACCGGCCAGGATCTGCCACCGGTCACCGACTGGCTCAACGACTGGGACTGGCTCGACGACCAATGGGGCGAGAACGCCATCGCCATCTGGAACGAGGTCCGTTCGCAGTGTCCGGTGGCCACCACCGAACGGTACGGCCGGGCGTTCATGCCGGTCACGATGGACGCGGTGTCGCAGGTCGCCAACGACACCGAGCACTTCTCGTCGATCTGGGTCAACGTCGGCCGTCCCGACGCGCCGCGCCTGCCCGCCCCGCCGATCACGTCCGATCCGCCCGACCACCACGGCCACCGCCGGCTGCTGCTGCCCGCCTTCAGCCCCAAGCGCGTGCAACTGCTCGAGGAGGAGCTGCGACGCTACTGCCGCGCGCTGATCGCCGACCTCGACGGCGCCGCGCGCGCCGACGCCGCCGAGCAGTACACCCAGCACATCCCGGTGCACGGCATCTGTCTCCTCACCGGTCTGCCGGAGCGTGACGCCGACCTGTTCCGCGATTGGATCTATCGCAACTTCCAGCTCGCGCCGCGCGACAACGCCGTGCGGGCGCAGGTCGGCAAGGAGATGACCGAGTACATCTCGGCGATCCTCGAAGCGCGGCTCGAACGGCCGGGCGACGACATGCTCACGGAGATCGCCAACGCCGAGATCGACGGGCAGCCCGTCGAGTGGGACCTCAAGGTCGGGTACATCCGGCTGTTGATCATCGCCGGCATCGACACCACATGGTCGGCGATCGGCTCAGGGCTCTGGCACTGGGCCCAGCACCCCGACGAGGTCGCCCGACTCGTCGCCGTCGACGACGACGACATGCTCTGGCAGACCGCCAGCGAGGAGGTGCTGCGCTACTACGCGCCGGTCACGATGGCACGCAAGGTGATCGCCGACACCGAGGTCGCCGGCTGCCCCGTGCGCGCCGGCGACCAGATGCTGTTGACGTTCCCGGCGGCCAACCACGACCCGGCCAGCTTCGACGACGCCGATCGGTTCGTCCTCGATCGCCAGCACAATCGACATGCGGCGTTCGGGCTCGGCATCCACCGGTGCGTGGGCTCCAACCTCGCCAGGCTCGAGATGCTGATCGCCTTCCAGGAGTGGCTGCGCGCCTTTCCGCAGTACCGGCTCGACCCCGACGGCGTCACCACCTGGGCCAACGGTCAGGTGCGCGGCCCGCGCGCCATCCCGGTGCGGCTCGGCGGTTGACCGTCAGGGCAGCTCGACGACGGTGACCGTTCCCGTGTTGCCGTCGACCTCGACGGTGGCGCCGTCCGGGATCCGGCCGGTGGCGCCGACGGCGGACACGACGCACGGGATCCCCAGCTCGCGCGACACGATCACGGCGTGGCTCATCGTCGCCCCGACGTCGACCACCACCGCTTCGGCGGCGAGGAACAGCGGTGTCCACGACGGATCGGTGATCGGAGCGACCAGCACGTCGCCCGGACCGAGGTCGCCGGGCGTCGCGGGGTCGAGGACGATGCGCGCCGTGCCCTTGGCGATCCCCGGACACCCGGCGATGCCCTGCAGCACGTCGCCGGCGACCAACGTCGCGCCCGTCCGCTCGCGTCGCGCCCACGTGGAGGGGTCCGGGACGACGCCGTCGACGATGAACGGCGGCACGAGCGCCGACAGCTCGGCGTGCTGGGCGGCGCGCTGCTCGATCAGCTCGGCGAACTCGGTCGGGTCGGCGACGCACCGTGCCAGTTGCTCGGCGTCGAGCAGGCACGTCTTCCAGCGCTCGGTCGGCCCGCCGGCCCGCTCGATCCGACGCGCCAGCTCGGCCTGCGCGCGGCGGGCGCCCTGGACGGCGAGGATGACGGTGGTCTTCGAGCGCTCGCGCGCCTGGGAGTAGACCGTCGTCGCCGCAAGGGCCTTGTCGAACTGGAACCGGTCGATGCGGTTGAGCGATCGGCGCACGTCGCGCGTCGCCGACTCGCGGCGTGCCCGCAGCTTGGCCGCCTGGACCTCGGGGGCGTGCTCGGGTGCCGCCGAGCGCATCCGGTCGATCGCCACCAGTGCCACCTCCGGCCGGAACGCCCAGGGGTCCGATCCGATGTCCCATTCGTTCGGGCCGCGCGACCCGAACTCGGCCAGGAAGTCCCGGAACCGGTCGAGCCAGCGCGACCCGTTCGCATCTGCCGCGAGGCGAACCGCCAGCCCGTCGACGCCGGCGTCGAAGGCCGCGGCGACCGCTGGGTCGTCTGCGGCCGAGCGTGCGAGCGCCCACATCGCTGCCGACGGCGCCGCCGACTCGACCTCGCCGATGCCGCCGAGCACCGACACCAGCTGGTCGATGCGGTCGACCTTGACGAGCAGGTCGGCGAGGGCACCCGACAGCAGCGCGACGCTGAACGTGTTCTCGATGTGTCGCGAGAACAGGTGCTCGAACAGTGGCGGCAACTCGTGCAGGTAGTCGAGCAGCGCTGCGTCGGAGGCGTCGTCGCCGGGGTACGCCGCGACGTACGCATCGACCGCTCGCTTGTCGTCGTCGAGGCCGGCCACGCGCTTCGTGTTGAGCAGCTTCAGCACCGTGCGCCCGAGCCGCATCGTCGACGTCCGGCTCCTGTCGCCGGGCCGGGCGCGGTAGGTGGGAGCGTCCGACTCGCCGAAGAACTGCGTGTCGATCGCCGCGACGGTTCCACCGGGTGCGCGCACGCCGAGCAGCCGCACGTAGCTGGCGTCGATGTAGCAGTAGCCGCCGAACACCGAGAGGATCACCATCGGCTCGTCGTCGGGCATGTCGCCGTCGACGAGCAGCCCCATCCGCCGGAAGGCGGCCCGCCAGCCGTCCTCGGCGCGCTTGCCGAACATGTCCCAGGTCAGCGGGAGCACGACCTCCGGGAACACCTCGCCCACGTTCCCGCGCGTGTACAGCGGCCACCGCCGGCTCGGTGGGTTGTCGGTCGGCCAGATCGGCTCCCACGGCGCCGCGTCCTCCGGTTCGGGCGCGTGTGTGTCCAGCTCCACCCCGATCAGCGCCGCCGCCACGAGTCGCCGCGGTGCGTTGTTCAGCGCGTGGTACGCGGCGTAGCGAGCGGGGAGGCGGACGTGCGGCTTGCCCTTGACGACGGCGCGCACGGTCGAGTCGGCCACGGCGCCAGGATCGACCTTCGGGAGGAAGAACAGCTGCTCGAACCGCCGCAGCGCCGGAGCCTGGTACGAGTCGTTCTCCGCCGCGAGGCGCTCCCACATCGCCGTGTCGACCGGCCCGGGCGCGACCACGGTGAGCCCGACCCCGGTCCCGGCGAGCTCGACCCGCAGCGACTCGGTGAAGTGGGTGACGGCCGCCTTGGTGCCGGCGTAGGCCGTCAGGCCCGGGAACGGCACGGTGCCGGCGACCGAGCTCATCTGGACGATGTGGCCGGAACCCCGTCCGACCATGTGGGCGGCCACGTCGCGCGTCAACATCATCGTGGCCTCGACGTTCAGTCGGACGAGCTCACGCAGCTCGGCGCGATCGACGCGGATGAACGCGTCGTGCGTCTCGACCCCGGCGTTGTTGACCCACACGTCGACGTGTCCGACCTCCTCGACGCATCGCCCGAGCAGCCCGTCCACCTGATCCGGGTCGGTGAGATCGGCGGGCACCGCGTGGCCGCTGATCCGCGCCGCGAGCGCCTCGAGCTTGTCGACGGTCCGGGCGACGACCACGACGTTCGCTCCCGCGTCGGCGAAGCGGATCGCCAGCTGTTCGCCGATTCCCTGCGACGCGCCCGTGACGACGACGTTGCACCCCTGCACGTCCATGAACTCCCCCCGGTGTTCATTCGAGTGACTAGCTTCGGGACAGTATCAGGAGGCGACGCAGTGGTGTTCGACGACGACAAGCCGACGGGCAAGGACGCGGTGATGTCGGCGCTCGAAGCGGCGGCCATCGAGCTGATCCTCGAGCGTGGCACCCAGGTGTCGGTGCGGGCGATCGCCGAGGCGGCCGGCGTGAACCACGGGCTGGTGCACACGTACTACGGGAGCAAGCACGGCCTCGTGGCGGCGGCGCTCGACGAGATCAACCGGCGGACGAGCGACGACCTCGACGACGAGGGGTTCCCGCCGCCGGACCTCGCCAACCGGCGTGGCGGCGAGCTCGCCCGGGTGCTCGCCCGGATGCGGCTCGAGCACACGGGCGACCTGTTCTCGTCGCATCCCGTGATCGATTCGTGGCGCGACGCCCTGAGCCGGCGTCGACCGGACCTCACGGTCGAGGAGGTCGACGCGATGGTCGTCACCGCGGCGTCCCTGGCGCTCGGCTGGGCGGTGTTCGCCGACCATCTGTGCGACGCCGCCGGCGTCAAGGCCGAGCAGCGCGGCGACCTCGATCGGCGCGTCGAGGCGTTGCTCGTGGAGCTCGGCGGCCTGCCGGGATCCTCCGACCGTGCCGACGGCTGCTGAGCGGCCGGTCGTCAGCTCAGCTCGCGCTTCAGGATCTTGCCCGTCGGACCCTTCGGGAGCTCGGGGCTGAAGGCCACGATCCGCGGGTACTTGTACGCCGCCAGGTGCTCCTTGCAGAACGCGATGATCTCGTCCTCGGTGGCCGATGCGTCGGGCTTCAGCGTGACGATCGCCTTGATCTCCTCGCCGTGGCTCTCGTGGGGTACGCCGATCACGGCCGCCTCGGCCACGGCCGGATGGGCGAACAGCACTTCCTCGATCTCGCGCGGGTAGACGTTGAAGCCGCCGCGGATGATCATGTCCTTGGTGCGGTCGACGATGAAGTAGTAGCCGTCGCTGTCGCGCGTGCCGATGTCGCCGGTGTGGAACCAGCCGTCGACGATGGTGGTCTCGTTGACCTCGGGCCGGTTGTAGTAGCCGAGCATCACGTTGTGGCCCTTGATGCAGATCTCACCGGGTGTGTCGTCGGCCTCGACGACGTTGCCGTCCTTGTCCTCGAGGCGGAACTCGACGCCCCAGATCGGCAGGCCGACCGAGCCGGCCTTCTTCGGCCGGTCGAGCACGTTGCACGAGGCCACCGGCGACGTCTCCGTCAGGCCGTAGCCCTCGAGGATGTTCACGCCGTACTTGGCGTCGAACGCCTTCATCACCTCGACCGGCATCGCCGAACCGCCCGACACGCAGTACTCCAGGCTGGAGAGGTCGTGGTTCTCGGCGTCGGGTGAGTTGAGCAGCGCGAAGTACATCGTCGGCACGCCGGCGAACAGGTTCACGCGGTGCTGTTCGATCAGTTCCATCGCCGCCGTCGGCTCGAAGCGCGGCAGGAGCACCACGGTGCCGCCCGCGCCGAGCACGGCGTTCTGCACGACGGTCTGGCCGAAGCTGTGGAACAGCGGCAGTGTCGCCAGCGCGACGACCGACTCGTCCATCGGCATCAGCCGGGTGCGGCAGTAGTAGGCGTTGAAGAACATGTTGAAGTGCGACAACTGCGCGCCCTTGGGCTTGCCCGTCGTGCCCGACGTGTAGAGGATCACCGCGGGGTCGTCCGGCATGGTTGCGGGCAGGTCGGTCACCGGCGTGGCCGACCCGATCAGCCGCATCATGTTCAGCGCGTCGCCGAGGTCGTCGGTGTCGCCGAGGTCGGCCTTGGCGATGATCAGGTGACGACACTCGGCGACCCGGTCGAAGCCCTCCTTGGCGGCCTCGTAGAACCCCTCCCACACGATGAGCGCAGCGGCGTCGGAGTCCTCCAGGTGGTACGCGATCTCGTCGGGGGCGAGCAGCACGTTCATCGGCACGACCGCGCCGCCGGCGTAGTGGACGCCGTAGTAGGCGACCGTGAAGTGGGGCACGTTGGGCAGCATCAGCGCCACGTTGTCGCCGCGCCCGACCCCGAGATCGCCGAGGGCACCGGCGAACTGCTGCACGAACCCGTGCAGCATCGAGTAGCTGACGTTCAGCTCGCCGACCGCGATCGCGGTCTTGTCGGGATGGACGGCGGCGCTCTCGCGGAGGGTGGTGGCGACGTTGAGGGTCATGGAATCACCCTAGGGGCTCGGGCAGAGAGCTTGTCTAGGGTGCGCCCGTGTCCTCCTCTGCTCGACGCCGGCTGTCCTGCGCCGAGCGGAGTGTGCCCCGGTGACGCCGCCCACCGACGTGCTGCGCCGTCCGGCGGTGCGGCGCTACCTCGCCTCGACGGCGCTCGCTGCGGTCGGGCGCAACATCTTGCTGACGGTCCTGTTCAAGCAGGTGTTCGACATCACGGGCAACGAGCTCGACATCGCCTGGATCGGGCTGGCGCAGTTCCTCCCCGCCGTCGCCCTCGTACTCGTCAGCGGCTGGCTCGCCGACCGCTTCGATCGCCGCCGGGTCACCGCCCTCTCGCTCCTCGTCCGCGTCGCCTGCGGCGTGGGGTTCGTCGCGTACAGCCTGGCGGGCCCGTCGACGGTGTGGCCGCTGTTCGCCCTCGCCGCGCTGTACGGCGCCGGCGACGCACTGGTGGCCCCGGCCCGGCGGGCAATGGCGCCGCTGATCGTGCCGACGATCGAGTTCCCGCGGGTCACCGCGCTGTGGACGGCGACCGCCACCGGCGCCGGGATCATCGGACCGGTGCTCGGCGGCTTCCTGTACTCGATCGGCCCGGCGAACGCGTACGCCCTGGCCGCGTCGCTCGAGTTCCTGGCGGTGTTCCCCACGCTCGCCATCGTCTTCGCCCGGGCCCAGGAACGGATGACCGCCCGCCCGACCCTGCGGACCGCCGTCGAGGGTCTCGTGTTCGTCCGCCGGACCCCGATCGTGTTGGCGATCATCTCGCTCGACCTGTTCGCCGTGCTCTTCGGGGGCGCGATCGCGCTGATCCCGGCCGTCGCGAGCGAGCGCCTGGGGGTCGGCGACGTCGCGTACGGGTTCCTCCGGGCGGCGCCCGGGATCGGTGCGGCCACGATGGCGCTCGTGCTCGCCGTGCGTCCCGTGCACCGACGCGTCGGCCCGACGTTGCTGGTCGTCGTCGCCGTGTTCGGAGCCTCGATGATGGTCTTCGGCACCACCACCAGCTTCGCCATCGCCTTCGTCGCCCTCGTCGTGAGCGCGATGGCGGACATGGTGTCGATGTACATCCGTGGCACGATCCTGCCCCTCGTCACTCCCGACGAACAGCTGGGGCGGGTGAGCGCCGTGGAAGGCGTGTTCATCGGGGCCTCCAACGAGCTCGGCGCGTTCGAGAGCGGCGTCACCGCTCGCGCGTTCGGGTTGCCGTTGTCGATCGCCGGGGGAGGGTTCGTGACGCTCCTGGTCGCCGCCGGGTTCGGCATCCTCTTCCCCTCGTTGCGGCGGGTCGACACGTTCGAGGAGCTGCAGCCCGTCGACGACGCCGCCCGGCCCGCGTGAGCATCGTCGGCGGCCCACTGTCGTACGATCGCCCCGGTGGATCCCGGCGACCGAACGATCGAGGGCGGGGAGCCCGCGTGTCTGGCCGCAGAGGTGTCGGCGACGGGGTTCGACGGTGGTGTCCTGATCGAGGACCTGGCAGCCGTGTCGGCGGCCGACGAACAGGCGACGGACGGCGCGATCTGGCACCTGCCGCACGGGGGTGACCTCGACGGCAACCTGGTCCGCCTCGGCCCTGGAGGGAGCGTCGGGGCGCATCGCAACGACGAGGTCGACGTACTGATCGTGATGAGGGAGGGCTCGCTCGAGCTCGTCGTCGACGAGGTCCGGCACGCGCTCACCGCCACGTCGGTCGCGCTCGTCCCGAGCGGCCGGGCGCGAGCGTTGTCGGCCGGCGCCGGCGGTGCGACGTACCTGTCGGTGCACCGCCGCCGTGGCCGGCTCGACGTCGCGCCGGCGCGATCGAGCGAAACGCCGCCGCCCTGATGGGGGTCCGCAGCTGGGTCCGTTCGCGCTACCCGGACGTGAAGAAGGACGGGGTCGGCGACGACGCGAAGGCCGGGTTGGTCCTCGGGGTCGAGAGCGTCCCCGATGGGCTCGCCAGCGGGCTCCTCGCCGGCGTCAACCCGGTGGCCGGGCTGTACGGGTACCTCTACGGGATGGTCGGGGCGGCGCTGTTCACCAGCGCCTCGTTCATGGCGGTGCAGGCGACGGGCGCGATGGCGATCATCGTCGCCGACGTCGATCTCGCCGGACGCGACGACCCCGCCCGATCGCTGTTCACCCTGTCGGTCGTGACCGGCATCATCATGGTCGTGGCCGGGCTGCTGAAGCTGGGCTCGATCCTGCGCTTCGTCTCGAAGGCCGTGATGACCGGGTTCATCACGGCGGTCGGGATCAACATCATCCTCGGCCAGCTGAGCAACTTCACCGGCTACGACGCGCCCGGTTCGAACCGCGTCGCCCGGGCGTTCGAGCTCGTGACGCACATCTGGAAGATCGACCTCGCCACGACCGTCACCGGCGTGATCACCATCCTGCTGATCGTCCGGCTGATCCTGTACGTGGCCCGTCAGTCGACGCGCCTGGTGACCGAGCAGCTGCTGATCACCGACGACGGGCGGGTCCGCGCGGTGGACCCGCCGCGCTTCGTCCCGCCACGCGACGT
>CAYGLH010000103.1:0-1031 GCA_964350535.1 uncultured Ilumatobacteraceae bacterium | reverse complement strand
TCGACCAGATGGGCCGCGATGTCGCCATCGTGGAGGACATCGCCGACGTGCCGCAGGCCCTGCCGATGATCACGATGCCGGTGTTCGGCGAGATGCTCGGCTTCGTCGTGCCGGCGGCGTCGCTGGCCTTCGTCGGGCTGATCCAAGGTGCCGGAGTGTCCGCCGGGCTCCCGAACCCCGACGGCTCGTACTCGAACGGCTCGCAGGACTTCATCGGCCAGGGGGCGGGCAACATCGCCGCCGGATTGTTCCAGGGCATGCCCGTCGGTGGCTCGATGTCGGCCAGTTCGCTGGTCACGGCCGCCGGGGCCCGATCGAGGCTGGCGCTCGTGATCGCCGGCGGCGTCATGGCGCTCGTGATCCTGCTGCTGGGCGGCCTCGTCAACTACGTGTCGATGCCCGCCCTGGCCGCGCTGCTGATCGTGGTCGGCGTCGGCACGATCAAGCCGCACGAAGTGATCTCGGTGGCGCGCACGGGCACCGTCCAGCTGACGGTGATGCTGACCACGCTCGTGCTGACGTTGGTCGTCCCGCTGCAGTACGCGGTGCTGGTCGGCGTCGGCATCGCCACGATCCTGCACGTCGCGCGTCAGTCGACGCGGCTGGTGACCAAGCAACTGCTGATCACCGACGACGGTCGGATCCGCGAGGTGGACCCGCCTCGGTTCGTCCCGTCACACGACGTGGTCGTGCTCCAGCCGTACGGCAGCGTGTTCTTCGCGACGGCCCCGACGCTGGAGGAGCAGATGCCGACCGTGACGCCCGACTCGCGCCACAGCGTGGTCATGCGACCGCGCTCCGCCACGTCGACTCGAAGCTCGTGCTCGTCACGGACAACCCGCGGATCCGTCGCCAGCTCGAGGCGACCGGGACGATGGAACGGATCGGCGAGGAGAACGTGTACACCGGCACGGAGTGGCTGGGCGAGACGATCAAGACCGCCTACGCCGACGCCCGCGCGTGGGTCGAGGAGCAACGGTCGGACGATGGCGCGGACGGGGCGACATGACAGGCTCTGCGCGGTGAGCGCC
>CAYGLH010000102.1:0-9801 GCA_964350535.1 uncultured Ilumatobacteraceae bacterium | reverse complement strand
GCCTTGATCACCTGCTGGCCCGGGTCGAGCGCCTGGCTGCGGGTCGCGCCGATGGCGTGCTCGCGGATGCGGTTGCAGATCGAGCGGACGACGGTGACGTTGACGTCGGCCTCGAGCAGCGCCGTGCGGATCTCCTTCATCACGACGTCGACGTCGGCCTCGGTGAGGCGGCCCTTGCCGCGGATCCGCTTGACGATGCCTTCGAGGCGGGAGGACAGGTTGTCGAACATCAGGCTCCCGAGGTTACCGGCCGCCCCCGAACGCCCTCAGCGCCCAACCTGTCACAAAGGTGTCAGACCCCGTTGTGACAGGTTGTCCGTGGCGGGAGTCACACGGCGGATTGGAAGCGCTTCCAACGGCGCGTGGTTGTACTGGACACGATGCACATCACCCTCGAGCACGCAGACCGACTGGCCGTGGAGGCGCACAGCGACACGACGACGCGGGCGGGAGGATCCGTCGTCGACCACGTTCGGCGCGTCGCCGCGCACTTCGACCCGGTCGTCGATGGTGACGCAGCGGTCGCCGCGATGCTCCACGACTCGGTCGAGAAGGGTTCGTTCACGTTCGACGACCTCCGGGATGCCGGGGTCGCCGAGCACGTCGTGGAGATCGTCGACGCGCTCACCGAGCGGCCGGAGGAGCCGGTGCGGGACTACCTCGCCCGCTGTGCCGCACACCCCGTGGCGCTGCGCGTGAAGCGGGTGGACATCGCCGACAAGTTCCCCTCCCCCGCCGCACGGCATCGCGCCGAGCTGCTGGAGGAACTCGCGTTCAGCACCAACCTGTCACAACGGGGTCTGACACCTTTGTGACAGGTTGGGCGGTTACTCGAAGAGGGCGTTGACGAAGTCGGCGGGCTCGAAGGGGATCAGGTCGTCGATGCCCTCGCCGACGCCGACGAGCTTGACCGGGATGCCGAGCTCGGTCTCGACGGCGAACACGATGCCGCCCTTCGCCGAGCCGTCGAGCTTGGTCAGCACCACGCCGGTGACGTTGGTGGCCTCGCCGAACTCGCGGGCCTGGGTGAGACCGTTCTGACCGGTGGTGGCGTCGATCACGAGCAGCGTCTCGGTGACGCGCCCGGCGCCCTTCTCGGCCACCCGCCGAACCTTGCGCAGCTCCTCCATCAGGTTGGACTTGGTGTGCAGGCGCCCGGCCGTGTCGGCCATCACCAGTTCGATCGACCGGGAGCTGGCCCGCTCGACGCCGTCGAAGATCACCGAGCTCGGGTCGCCGCCCTCCGCACCGCGCACGATCTCCGCACCGCTGCGTTCGGCCCAGGTCGTGAGCTGCTCGGCCGCCGCGGCGCGGAAGGTGTCGCCGGCGGCCAACAGGACGCTGCGCCCGGCCTTGGTCTCGTGGTTGGCGAGCTTGCCGATCGTGGTGGTCTTGCCGACGCCGTTGACACCGACGAACATCCACACGTTCGGGCTGCCGGCCTCGCCCTCCTCGAAGGTGAGCGACCGGTCGGAGCCCTCGAGTCGCGAGATCATCTCGGCCTGCAGGCCGTCGAGCAGCTCCTGGGGCTCGGTGATCTCCTTGTCGGCGACCTTCTGCCGCAAGCCGCCGAGCAGCTCGTCGCTCACGCCGATGCCGACGTCGGCGCGCAGCAGCGCCTCCTCCAGCTCGTCGAACGCCTCGTCGTCGATCCCGCCGCGGCCGAGGACGCCGGCGAACGCTCCGGCGAACGTCGCCCGGGCCTTCGCCAACCTGTCGCGCAACGAGAGCGGGACGGTCGGCTCGACCGGCGGCTCGATCTCGGGCTCCGGCTCGACGATCGTGCCGACGCCGGCGTCCGGCTCGACCAGCGTGTCGCCGTCTTGGGGCGGCGGTGACGGCGGCTCGGGCCTGGTGGTCGTGGGCGCCTGGGCCGACTGGGCCCGACGGCGGTTGACGAGGACGACACCCAGCCCGAACGCGATGACCGCGAGGGCGAGGATGAGAAAGATGACTTCGAAGCCCATCGCCGCCCGACGCTACCGGCGGTCCCGTCGCGGGCGGTGGTGGGCGGTCAGACGTTGGCGGTGGCGGCGCGCTCCACGACGACCTTGCTCGACCCGCCCGGCTGCATGCTGACGCCGAGGAGGCAGTCGCCGGCCTCCATCGTGCGCTTCTGGTGCGAGACGATCAGGAGCTGAGCGTCCTTGCGGAACTCGGCGACCAGGCCGAGGAACCGGTGCAGGTTGACATCGTCGAGCGCCGCCTCCACCTCGTCCATCACGTAGAACGGCGACGGGCGCGAGCGGAACACGGCGAAGAGGTACGCCAGCGCGGTGAGACTGCGCTCCCCACCGGACAGCAGCGACAGCTTCTTGACGTTCTTCCCGCTCGGCTTGGCCTCGATCTCGATGCCGGTGTCGAGCAGGTCGTCGGGATTGGTAAGGGTGATCCCACCGTTGCCGCCGGGGAAGAGCAGCCCGAACAGCTCGGTGAAGTTCTGGCTCACGTCGGCGAACGCGGCGGCGAACACGTTCTGGATCTCCGCATCGACCGCGGCGATCACCCGCGACAGCTCGCGGCGCGTGGTGCGCACGTCCTCCAGTTGTTCCTCGAGGAACCCATGGCGGGTCTGCAGCTCGTTGAACTCCTCCAATGCCAGCGGGTTGATCGGGCCGAGCAACTTCAGCTCGCGTTCGAGCTCGCGGACCCGCCCGGCCGGGCTGGCACCCTCGGGCAGCTCCGGCATCGGCGCGATCTCGGCCGCGTGCGGCTCGACGTCGAGCTCGCGCCGCAGCGTCTCGACCGCCGACTCGACCCGGAGCTTGGCCTCGGCCTCGTCGAGCTCGGCCTTGCGGGCCCGCTCGCGCACGGTGTCGAGCTGCTGCTCGGCGGCGGACCGAGCAGTGCGGTGCTGGTCGAGCTCGCTGCTCAGCGAGCGCACCTCGTCGGTCTGTCGCCGACGCTGTTCGGTCAGCTCGGCGTGGGCGAGCTCGACGCGCTCACGGTGACCCGCCACCACGCCGGACAGGCGGTCGATCACCCCGATCGAGCGCTCGATCTCGACCCGCCGCCCCTCGGCGACGACGCGTGCCTCGGCATCGGCTTCGAGGCGCCGTTCGGTCTCGGCGAGGCGCCGTTCGTTGAGCTGGCGCCGTTCGAGCAAGCTGGCGTTGCGCACCTCGAGGTCCTTGCGGCGAGCGGCGAGCGCCGCCGAACGGGTCTCCAGCTCGGCGCGCAGTTCGGCGCGAGCGCGGGCGGCATCTGCCTCGGCCTGCTCGTCGGACTCGAGCGCCGGCAGCAGCGCCTCGAGCTCGGCGACGCGCGCCTGGTCACGTCCCAGGTTGGCGTCGGCCTCGCCGATCGCGGCCCGAAGCTGCTCGAGCTCGGCCCCGATCTCGCGTTGCTCGCCCTGGACGCGGGCGAGGCCCTCAGAGGCGCGGGTGAACGCGGCGTCGTTGGCGTCGAGACGGCGCACCAGCTCGTGCTCGCGACGGCGGGCCGTCTCGTGGGCCTGCTCGGCGCCGGAGAGCGCCTCGGCGGCCGCGGCGAGTGCAGCCTGCGCCTCGTCGGCACGTCCGATGGCGTCGTCGAGGGCGGCGGCCGTGGCGCCGCCGCCGGCCGCACCGACGCGCCATCCGGTCCGGCCGAATCGGTCGCCACCGGCGGTGACGACGACGGCCTCGGGGTGTTCGAGCGCGGCGTCGACCGCCGCTTCGATGGTGTCGACACGAGCTGCGTGACCCATCAGCGCGTCGAGGAGGGCGTCGACGCCGGCGTCGCCATCGCGCGCCCTGGCGTGCGGGCGGACGGCCTCGCCGACCGTCGGCGTGGTGGCGGCGACCGTCCTCGATCCGAGCGCGAGCACGGCGCCCGACGTCTCGGACGTGGCCAGCATCGAGAGCGCCCGCCGGCCGGCCTCGGGGTTCTCCACCACCACGGCGGTGAGCGACTCGCCCATCGCCGCCTCGACCGCGGGCTCCCAGCCGGGATCGATCTCGATGACGTCGAGCAGGGTCCCCAGCACGCCGGCGACCTCGGCGAGGCGCTCCGCACCGGCACGGGCGCGCGCCGCGTCGAGCGCGAGCTGCAGTGCATCGACCCGCGCCGACCACGTCGAGGCGTCCTCGGCGCACGCGCTGCGGCGAGCCTTCAGCTCCTCGACCGCGTCCGTCGCGGCGCGCAACGCCTCTTCGGCGGCGCCCAGCTCGGCGACGAGCGGCTCCTCGACGGATCCAGCCTCATCACACTCCGCGCGGAACCGCACGGCGTCCTCGGCGGCGGCCTCGAGCCTGGCCCGCAGCGACTCGTCGCGCGAGTGCAGCTTGCGGAGGTCGGCTTCGGCCCGCTGGTGTGCAGCGCGCACCGATCGCAGCTCGCCGCGCACCTCGGCGGCGGCGCTCGCCGCCTGGGTGGTGGTGGTCTGCTCGCTGCCGACCGCGTCGAGCACCCGCTCGCGCTCGGCGGCGAAGGCGGTCTCGTCGGCTGCGAGCTCGTCGGCGAGTGGCTCGCTCTGCCCGAGCTGCTCGGCGACCGCCCGCAACTCCTCCCGGTAGCGGGCCGCGTCGGCCTCGAGGTTGGCGACGACGCCGGCGTCGAGCAACTGGCCCTTGTCGCGCTCGAGCGATCGGCGGCGCTCGGCGAGCACGGCGGCGATGCCCTTGGCCCGTTCGCGGACGTGCTCGACGCGCAGCAATCGGTCGCCGAGGTCGCTGGCGCCGCGGGCCGACAGCTCGGCCTCGACCGACATCACGGCGGTGTCGAGCTCGGACAGCGTCCGCTTCAGCTCGACCTCCGCCTTCGAGCTGTCGAGCTTGGTGGCCGCCAGGGTCTCGAGCTTCGTGCGCAGCGCGGCGAGCTCGCGTCCGTACACGAACAGCTTGAGGGCGCGCAGCTCCTCGACCAGCTCGCCGTGCCGCTCGGCCGCCTTGGCCTGCCGTTCGAGCGGCCGCAGCTGCCGGCGCACCTCGCGCAGCAGGTCCTGGACGCGCATCAGGTTCGCCTCGGTGGCGTCGAGCCGGCGCTGAGCCTTCTCGCGACGCTTCCGGAACTTGAGCACGCCGGCGGCCTCTTCGATGATCGCCCGGCGATCCTCCGGGCGGGCGTTGAGCACCGCGTCGATCTGGCCCTGGCTGACGATCACGTGCTGCTGGCGCCCGACGCCGGCGTCGGACAGCAGCTCCTGCACGTCGAGCAGGCGGCACGGCACGCCGTTGATCGCGTACTCGCTGTCGCCGCTGCGGAACAGGATGCGGGTGATCGTGACCTCGTTTAACTCGACGGGCAGCAGGCCCGAGGAGTTGTCGAGGGTGAGGCTCACCTCGGCGCGGCCGAGTGCCGGGCGCTTCTCGGTGCCGGCGAAGATGACGTCGTCCATCTTCTGGGAGCGCACCGACTTCGGCGCCTGGGCGCCGAGCACCCACGCGACGGCGTCGACGACGTTGGACTTGCCCGAACCGTTCGGCCCGACGACCACGGTCACGCCGGGCTCGAGCTGCATGGCGGTGCTGTCGGCGAACGACTTGAACCCTTTGAGGGTGAGGCTCTTCAGGAACACGACGGCCCCGACGCTACCCGCGCCCGGGCCCCGGGCCCCGGATATCCGGGCGCTGCTGGCACACCGGGCAGAAGTGGGTGCTGCGGCCACCGCTCGTCATCCGCCGTATCCACCCGCGCCCGCGCGCCGCACCGCCTTCGCCCGTCCGCCCGTACACGCCGTGGTCGTTCTGGTACGTGCCGATCCCGCCCATCAGGTCGACGTACTGGGCGTCGCCGAGCGTCGACCCGCCGGCTGCGATCGCCGCCGTGAGGATCTCGGTGATCGACGCGTGGAGACGGCCGCTGGCCCGATTGTCCAGCGTGTTCGCCGGGCGCTCGGGATGGAGCCGGGCGTCGTGGAGGATCTCGTCGGCGTAGATGTTGCCGATCCCGGCGATGGCGTGCTGGTCGAGCAGATACGGCTTGAGTGCTCGCGCCGTGCGGCGCAGTCCGGCGCGGAACGGGGCGATCGGGAACGGCTCGGCGATCGGGTCGGGGCCGAGCATCGTCAGCTCGGGCAGCTCGACGTCGACGCGGGCCGGGTCGTACACGACCACCTCGCCGAAGGTTCGCGGGTCGACGAACCACAGGTGGCGTCCGTCGTCGAGCGTGAGGTCGACGTGGGTGTGCGGAGGCGGGGTCGCGCCCGGCTCGGCGACCAGCAGCTGACCGCTCATCCGGAGGTGGATCATCGCCTGGTCGCCCGAGTCCAACGGCAACAGGAGGTACTTGCCGCGCCGGTCGGCGGCGAGGATCACGACGTTGGTCAGCCCGTCGATGAGCGCCTCCCGGCTGGTCCGCCGCACGACGCGCTCGCGGCCGACCTCGACGTTCGTGATCCGCCGGCCGACCACGGACGCGTCGAGACCCCGTCGGACCGTCTCGACCTCCGGCAACTCGGGCATGGACGGGCGCTCAGCCGTTCAGCCGAGCGCCGCGCAGGCCTCGGCGGCAGCGCCCTGCTCGGCCATCTTCTTCGAGCGGCCGGTGCCGACTCCGACGATCTCGCCGTCGATGACGGCGTGGGCGACGAACTGCTTGGCGTGGTCGGGCCCGCTGGCGGTGATGTGGTACTCCGGCGCCCCCCGGCCGGCACGCGCGCTCAGCTCCTGGAGCTGGGTCTTGTGGTCGAGCTGGTCGAGGTGGTCGATCGAGTGCGACATGCGCGGACCGATCAGCCGCTCGACCATGGCGAACGCCGCGTCGGCCCCGCCGTCGAGGTACACCGCTCCGAGCACGGCCTCGAACGCATCGGACAGGATCGAGGGCTTCTCCGCGCCTCCGGCGCCGGCCTCGCCGCGACCGAGGAGGATGTGCGGGCCGAGCCCGACCTCCTCGGCGACCTCTGCCAGCGCAACGGCGTTGACGACGCTCTTGCGAAGGTCGGTGAGCAGGCCCTCGGGGAGCTGGTCGAACTCGCGGTACGACAGGTCGGCGACGACCCACCCGAGCACGGCGTCGCCGAGGAACTCGAGGCGCTCGTTGCTCTTCGCCCCCGGTGTCTCGGCGCACCACGAGCGATGGGCCAGTGCTCGCCGGAGCAGCGCCCGGTCGGCGAACGCGTGACCGATGCGCCGTTCGAGTCCGTCGAGGTCGTCGTCGAACACCGCGCCCGTGTCAGGCTGCGCGGCCTCCACCACCGGGGTCGCTCACCCCTCCGCGACGCGGTCGAAGACGTAGTCGACCGCGTCGCGCACGGTCTTCAGGTCCTCGAGGTCTTCGTCTTCGATGCGGAAGCCGACGGTCCGCTCGCCCAGCTCCTCCTCGAGGGCCTCGACCAGCTCGATCAGCGCCAGGCTGTCGGCGTCGAGGTCGTCGGCGAACGCCTGGCCCTCGCTGATCTCCGACGGCTCGATCTCGAGGATGTCGGAGAGGCGGTCACGCACGATCTCGAAGATCTCGTCACGGTCGAGCGGGCTCTGTTCCACGTGGGTCTCTGCAGGCACTGCTCCACCTTACAGGTGACCCCTGGCGGCAGGATTCGCCGGGAGGTGGTCGAACCGGCCCTCCGGACGGGTGGCCCGATAGTGCTCCACGATCGGTGCCAGATCGGACGGGCTCGCACCGTGGAGGATCACGCCGTCGCAGCCGAGATCGAACTGGCCCCGGATGCTGGCAACGGCCTGTTCCGGGGTGCCGGTGGCGGCCGGGGCCATCCACTCGTCGGGGATCAGGGTGGCGACGTGTTCCAGCTCCTCGGTGGTGGCGACGCCGTCGAGGGCGCCGCGGAATCCGGCCACGAACTCGTCGGCGCGGAAGCGGGCGAGCACCTCGGGGTCCCAGCGGTTCGTCTCGACCATCAGATCGCCGTACCCCTGCAGGTAGGTGGCCAGTCGACCGACGGTCTTCTTCAGCCGGAGATCCTCCGGCAGGTGGTCGCCGATCGTGGCGAAGCACGACCAGATGCGCACGTCGGCGGGGTCGCGGCCCGCCTGTTCGGCCGCGGTCCGGATCGTCTCGACACATCTGGCCGTGGTCTCGTCGGTGAAGAAGGTGTGGAGCACGACGGCGTCGAACGCCCGCCCGCCGAGCGCCAGCGAGTTCGGCCCGAAGGCGGTGAAGGTCAGCGGGATGTCGGCGGCGAACTGCTCGCCGATGTGCAGCACCGGGTAGCTGCCGGCGGGGCCGTCGTGGCCGACCACCGTCTCGCCGCGCCACACCCGGCGCATGAGGCCGACGAAGTCCTCGAGCTGGGCCGTGGTGATGCGCGGCAGGCCGTACGCGTCGAACATCGGAGCGATGCCGCGCCCCAACCCGAGCGAGAACCGGCCGCCCGTCAGGTGGTGCATCGTGACGCCGTAGGACGCGGTGACCATCGGATGCCGGGTGTTGTGGTTCGTCGCCGCGGTGGCGATGCCGATGCGGTCCGAGACGGCACCGACGGCACCGGACAACGTGGCGGCCTCCTTGATGTTGAACCGCTCGGAGATGAACGCCGTGCCGATGCCCATCGCCTCGGCGTCACGCACCTCGGCGATGAGGTCGCGTGGCGACCTCGGCGCGCCGGCGAGCGTGTAGAAGGCGAGTTCGTTCATCTGCTGCACGGGGCCATCGTGACAGCCGTGACGACGGCCCCCGCCATCGGGCCGACGCTCGGGGCTCAGCTGGGTGTCGACCGCAGCGTCAGCAGATACGGCTCGACGTCGTCCAGCAGGTCGTCGATCTGCTCCGGTGTCGCCGAGAGGGTCGCCACGCTGGCGATGCCGTCCTCGACGCTGACGATCCCGACGAACTGCAGCGGCAGCTCGCCCGCGCTGGCCGTGTACTCGAGGCGGCCCACGAGCCGGCCGTCGTCGAGCTCGATCACCGACTGGTCGAGGACGGTGAGGTCGTCCAGCTGGCCGGGCGCCTTCTCGACGCTGGCGTCGAGGTAGAGCTCGAGGCCGACCGGGCCGACCTCCTCCACCTGCACGTTGACGTTCGGGGCGAACAGCTCGGAGGGCACGCCCACGAACCACGCCTCCACGCCCTCGGGCACGCCGTCCTCCCCCGACACTTGGAAGTCCCACGACGGGTCGACCTCCATCACGTAGGCGCCCTCGGGATCGACGAACAGTCCGTCATCGGTTGCCGGGTCCGGCGACGTCGCCCCGGACGGCGCGGCCGACGTCTCGCCCGATGTCTCGCCCGATGTCTCGCTCGCCGGCGTCGAATCCGCCGGGGCGTCGTCGTCCGCGCAGGCGACGAGCACACACGCTGCGCACAACGCAGCCGCTCCTCGCCTCACGTCAGCGACTCAAGGAGAACGACGGCTACTCGTCTCGCAGCAGGAACAGGTATGCACTGAGCCGGGCGCCCCAGCGCTGGACCCCGACGAGGAAGTCGAACATGCCACGAGGGTAGCGACCCGTGAAGAGCACGGCGAACCACGCCGCGATGATGACGAAGAACGAGGCGATGCCGAGGAACAGCGCATAGATGTAGTGCGGGATCGCCAGCAGCCACTTCACGAGCGGCAGCCACCGGTTGAGCTCGGCCGGCCGCTCGATGCCGAGGACCGCCGGGTCCCGCTCGAGCGCGGGGTCGGTGGCGCCCGCCGCGGCGGTGAAGTCGAACGGCGGATAGCTCTCGCGCATCCAGTTGGCGTAGCTGTTGACGCGCCACGAGTAGCGCATCGTCATCACCATGAAGTTGTGCATGCCCTCGGGCACGCTGCGTGTGAACAGCACGGTGAAGAAGGCGACGAACGCCACGACCATCGACGCGTACGCCAGCACGACGGCGATGAACATCTGCGGGATCACGAGCAGCCAGTGGACGAGCGGGCGCCACCGGGCGATGTGCTCCGGGTACTCGCACTCGACCACGACCGGTTCAGCCGAC
>CAYGLH010000101.1:0-9832 GCA_964350535.1 uncultured Ilumatobacteraceae bacterium | reverse complement strand
AAGTGCTACGGCGGCGACATCACGCGCAAGCGCAAGCTGCTCGAGAAGCAGAAGGAAGGCAAGAAGAAGATGAAGTCGATCGGGCGCGTCGAGGTGCCGGGCGACGTGTTCATCAACGCGCTGAAGCTGGACGACTGACGTGCGGCCGGAGGGCGGCATCCCGCCGCTGCCGCCGTTGCCCGCGACGCCGATGGCCAAACGGGTGGCGGACTTCGACTGGGAGTCGACGCCGCTCGGGCCCCGCGAGCGCTGGCCGGTCGCGCTGCGCACCGCCGTGCCCACGTGTCTGGCGTCGAACTTCCCGCTGCTCATCCTGTGGGGCCCCGACCTCATCAAGATCTACAACGACGGGTACGCCGAGATGATCGGCGCCGACAAGGACGCACGCGCCCTCGGTGCACCGGCGCGCGAGATCTGGCCGGAGATCTGGGACCAGATCGGACCAATGTTCGAATCGGTCCTCCGCTCGGGCGAGGCCACGTGGTCGCAGAACCAGCCGCTGATGATCGAGCGTCGAGGCTTCCCGGAGGAGTGCTTCTTCACGTGGTCGTACAGCCCGATGTTCGACGACGACGGGTCGGTGAACGGGGTGCTCGACGTCTCGGTGGAGACCACGGCAGAGGTGCTGTCGGAACGACGATTCGCCTGCTCGGCAGCGGTGTTCCAGGCCTTGACGCGCGCCGAGCACGCGCCCGACGCGTGTGTCGCGGCGATGGGCGCGCTGACCCGCCACGACGCCGACATCGTCGCCGCCGACATCCTGCTCGAAGCAGGTGATCAGTTGGTCCCGGTCGCCTCCAACCGCCGTCGCCGGCTCGCCCCGGTGCGCATCGTGCGCGCCGCCGAGGCGTTGGTCGCCGGCTCGATCGAGGTGATCGGTGGCAGCGATGTGCCGGATGGCCCCGTCGACCACGTGATCGTGCCGTTCGGGGGGCGCGACGTCGGCCGCGGCGTGCTGATCGCCACGCTCAACCCGCACCGACCGTTCGACGCCGACTTCCGGCGGTTCGTCCAACTGATCGCGCGCACGATCGGCGTGGCCGTCGAGCGGGCGCAGCAACGGGCGACCGACGTCGGCGAGCTGCAGTACATCAACGACACGCTGCAGCAGGCGATGCTGCCCTCGGTGTCGGACTCGCCCACGATCGCCGCTCGCTACGTGCCGGCGGCGAACAACCTCGCGGTCGGCGGCGACTGGTACGACCTGATCGAACTGCCGGGCAACCGCCGCGGCCTCGTCGTCGGCGACTGTGTCGGGCACGGGCTCAGCGCCGCCACGGCGATGTCGCAGTTGCGCAGCGCGGCGCGTGCGTTCCTGCTCGACGGCCACGACCCGGCGGCGACGATCGAGGCGCTCGACACGTTCGCCCGAGCGGTCGAGGGTGCGGCGTGCAGCTCGATCGTGTGCATGGTGATCGACCGCGGTCGGCACGAGCTGACCTACTGCCGCGCCGGACATCCGCCGCCGCTCCTCGTGCAGCCCTCGGGGACGAAGTGGCTCGACGCCCCTGGCGGCCCCGTCCTCGGCGTGGCGACCGAGGTGGCGCGCACGAACGAACGTGTCGCGGTCTCGGTCGACGACCTGCTGGTGCTTTACACCGACGGCCTCGTTGAACGGCGCGACGTGCCGATCGACGACGCGATGGCACGGCTGGCCGCGTTCGTGGCCGAACAGCGCGGCTGCGAGGTCGCCGAGGTCGCCGACGCGGTGCTCGGCGAGATGACCGCCAGCGACTCGTCGGACGATGTCGTGGTCGTGGTGAAACGGGTCATCGACGACGCTCCGGACGTCGTTTGACCGAGCCCTGCGCCACGATGGCGGGATGACCGCGACGTTCCGCTCCCTCGGGTACCGGAACGCCCGCCTGTTCTTCGCCGGCCTGCTGCTGTCCAACGTCGGCACCTGGGTCCAGTTCACCGCGTTGGCGATCCTCGTCGACCGCATCACCGGGTCGACGACGGCGATCGGCGTGCTGACTGCGCTGCAGTTCGCGCCGATGCTGTTCCTCGGTGCCTGGGCAGGGGCGGTCTCCGACCAGTTCGACCGGTTGACGATGACGAAGCTGACCCAGGCGCTGCTGGCGGTGCAGGCGGTGGCACTGGCCGCCTTCGACCTCGGCGGGGCCATCAACCTGCCGATCATCTACGTCCTGACGTTGGTGCTCGGCGTCATCAGCGCGTTCGACAACCCCGCCCGGCGGGGCTTCGTCACCGAGCTCGTCCACCCGGACCAGATCTCCAACGCGGTGTCGCTGAACACCGCCGTGATGACCGGTTCGCGGATCTTCGGTCCGGCGATCACCGCCATGCTGATCGGCCCGATCGGTACCGGGTGGCTGTTCACGCTGAACGCCGTGTCGTTCGTGGCGATCCTCGGCAGCTTGTTCCTGATCCGGGCCGCCGAGCTGTTCCCGCCACCGAGGGCCCCGCGCGGTGGTACCCCGATCCGCGACGGGCTGCGGTTCGTCCGGCGGACGCCGATCATGTGGGCGACCTTCGTCGTGTTCGCCATCGTGTCCACGTTCGGTTTCAACTACAACGTGTCGCTGCCCCGGATGGCCGAGGAGGTCTGGGGCAACGAGTCGTTGTTCGGTTGGGTGCTCACGGTGATCAGCGTCGGCAGCCTGCTCGGGTCGCTGTTCACGGCCGGGCGATCGTTCGTGACGCTGCGCTGGATGATCGGGAACGGGTTGCTCCTCGGCTGTGCGGGCTTCGCGCTGGCGTGGGCCCCCAACGCCGTGTCGGCGATGCTCGTCGCAGTGCCGCTCGGGATCGGGGGTGCGGGGTTCGTCACCAGCATGAATGCGATCCCCCAGCAGGAGTGCCCGCCCGAGGTGCGCGGTCGCAGCCTCGCCCTCACGGCGGTGGCGTTCCTCGGTTCGTACCCGATCGGAGGGCCGATCACCGGCCTCGTCGGTGACTACGTCGGCTTGGCGTGGTCGCTGGCGTACGGCGCGCTGATCTCGACGGCTGCGGTGCTCGGCCTCGCCTGGTGGGCGCTCGGTCGCCGGCCGGAGCAGACTCGGCGCGAGGTGATCCGGACGCTGCTCGGTGCCGACCGGGCGCGTGCGCCCAGCACGACGGAGCGGCCGTGACCACGTTCCCGTTCGGTCCGGACGGTGGCCGGCACCGTGCCCCGCCGTCGGTCCGTCGGCCTGCGCTGCTGCGTCGGCCCGTGCGTTGAGCCCGGTCGGTATTCTGAGATCACGATGCTGGATGATCGGAAGACGACGATCCTGGCCACGGTGGTGCAGGAGTACATCTCCACCGCGCAGCCGGTCGGGAGCGGGCACGTCGCCTCGGCGCCGCACATCACGGTGTCGTCGGCGACGGTCCGCAACGAGATGGCCCAACTCGAGGCCGACGGCTACCTCGTCCAGCCACACACCTCCGCTGGCCGGATCCCCACCGACAAGGGGTACCGGTACTTCGTCGACCATCTCACCCGGCCCGGCCGGCTCGACGCGGTGGCCACCCAGCAGGTCGGTGACTTCTTCTCCGCCGCTCACGGCCGCCTCGAAGAGCTGCTGCACCAGACGTCCAACCTGCTGGCCGAGCTGACGCACAACGCCTCCGTCGTCGTCGGACCGACACCACGTTCGTCGCCGGTGCGTTCCGTCCAGCTGGTCGGGTTGACCGCGTCGGCGGCCACCGTGGTCGCCGTGCTCGCCAACGGGGCGGTCGAGAGTGCACAGGTCGAGTTGGTCGATGGCGACGACGAGGTGCGGCTCGCCGCCGCCGGTGCCCGACTGTCGATCCATCTCGACGGTGCCGCGCTCGCTGCTGCCGAGCAACCCCCCACCAGCGGGGACGAGGCGGTCGATCGGCTCACCAGCGCTGCGCTCGACGCGCTGCGCGGCATCCCGTCGGACGACCAGGTGTTCACCGGTGGTGTGGCCGCGGTCGCCGAGGCGTTCGACGCGGTCGATGTGGTCCGCTCGGTGCTGCAGACCCTCGAGCAGCAGTTCGTCGTGGTGTCACTGGTGAGCGACATCGTCAACCGCGGCATGTCGGTGGCGATCGGCGTCGAGCACGGGGTCGAGCCGCTGTCGGCGTGCTCCGTCGTGGTGGCGCCGGTCGTGGTCGAAGGCGAGCATCTCGGCTCGATCGGTGTGTTGGGGCCGACGCGGATGAACTACCCGCAGGCGTTGGCGACGGTCGACGTGGTCAGCGAGCGCCTCGGGATGCACATCGAGGAAGGCTGAACCCGCCGGATTCCACGGCATCCTGTATCGGATCATGGCTGACTACTACGAACTGCTGGGCGTGGCGCGGAACGCGTCGGCCGACGAGATCAAGAAGGCCTACCGCAAGCGCGCCCGCGAGTTGCACCCGGACGCGAACGCCGGCGACGAGCAGGCCGCAGAGAACTTCAAAGAGGTCGCCAGGGCCTATCAGGTGCTGTCCGACCCCGACCAGCGCTCCCGCTACGACCGCTACGGCGAGGCCGGCGTCGGCGGTGCGGGCGGTGGTCAGTCGGCCGAGGACCTGTTCGGCGCCGGTCTCGGCGACATCTTCGAGACGTTCTTCGGCGGTGGCGGGAACCCCTTCGGCGGTGGCGGGGGTCGCTCGCGCCGCCCTGCCGGTCCGCCGCGTGGTCAGGACATGGAGGTCGTGGCCGACCTCCGGTTCGAGCAAGCCGTGTTCGGGGACCAGATCGACATCGAGCTGAAACTGCCGGCACCCTGCGGAGACTGCGGCGGCTCGGGCGCGGCAGCGGGCACCGAACCGGTCACGTGCAGCGACTGCGACGGCACCGGCCAGGTGCAGCGTGTTCGGCAGAGCCTGCTCGGCCAGATGGTCACGGCGTCGCCCTGCAACCGTTGCGGTGGCCTCGGCCAAGTGATCGCCAGCCCGTGCGCGACGTGCCGCGGCGAGGGTCGTGTCACGACCGACAAGACGTACCAGGTCGACGTCCCTGCCGGCGTCGACTCCGGCTCGACGCTGCGGCTCACGGGACGCGGAGCAGCCGGCCCTCGGGGCGGCGGAACGGGCGACCTCTACGTGCATCTGCGGGTAGCACCCCACGAACGTTTCGTCCGCGAGGACAACGACCTCGTCACCGAGGTGCCCGTGTCGATCGCCCAGGCGGCGCTCGGCACGAGCTACGACCTCGAGACCCTCGACGGCGACGAGGAGCTCGTCGTTCCCGCGGGGACGCAGCCGGGCCACGAGTTCGTCCTTCGTCAGCGCGGTGTGCCGCGCCTGCACGGGCGAGGCCGCGGCGATTTGCGCGTGCGGGTGCGCGTCGATGTCCCCACCAAGCTGACCGACGACGAGATCGACCTGCTCACGTCGTTCGCCGAGGGCCGCGGCGAGGCGGTCGGCAACGGCAAAGAGGGGATCTTCTCGCGCATCAAGTCGGCGTTCAACTGACCGTGGGCGGCGCCGACGTCGGGCTGGCGGCGCGCCGAAGGGCGGCCACCCAGGTCGCCGTCGAGGCGCACCTCCTCGATGGCGACGGCCCGGTGCCGCTCGACGAGGACACGGCGCACCATCTCGACCGGGTGTTGCGCCTGCGCGATGGCGAATCGGTGGTCGTCACCGACGGTGCGGGCGGCTGGCGGCTCGCCACGGTCGAGCGCTCCGGCGGCACGATGGTGCTCGTTCCCAGCTCGGCGGTTGCCGGGGAGCCGGCGGTCGACCCGCCCCTGGTGCTCGCTGCGGCGATCCCCAAGGGCGATCGGCTGGAGTGGATGGTGCAGAAGGCGACCGAGCTCGGGGCTCGCCGGATCGTCCTGCTGCACACCGACCGCTCGGTCGTGCGTTGGAAGGCGGCCCGCGTGGAGCATCAGCTCATCCGGTTGCAGCGCATCGCCGACGAGGCGACCCGTCAGAGCCGTCGCGTCTGGTCGACCGAGGTGAGCGGCCCGGTCGCTGCCACGGAGGTGTTGGGCGGCGCAGTGGTCGCCGAGCCGGGCGGTCGCGCGCTGCAGGCGGGCGACAGGACGGTGGCGATCGGGCCGGAGGGCGGCTGGAGCGACGACGAGCTCGCCATCGCGGGAGCGCAGGTCGACCTCGGCGACGCCGTGCTGCGCACCGAGACCGCCGCCATCGCCGCCGTCGTGCGTGTCACGGCGCTCGCCCCTTGACGCAGCGTGGTCGAGTTGTCACCATGTGAGCACCCCGGAGGCGGGCGCATGCGGGGGTAGTGCGTCCACGGCGAGAGGTGAGTTCATGCACGAGGACGATCCGACACCGACCAACTACAGCCGCACCGTGGGGGAGCGGCTGCGCTCGATCCGCAAACAGAAGGGTCTGTCGCTCCACGACGTGGAGGCGATCTCGGACGAGGAGTTCCGGGCCTCGGTGCTCGGTGCCTATGAACGCGGCGAGCGGGCCGTCTCGCTGCCGCGACTCGAACGACTCGCCCACCACTACGGCGTCCCGATCGAGCAACTGTTGCCGCGCACCACGGCACGCGCCCTCGACGACGGCACCACCGGCGACGGACCGGTGTTCACGCTCGACGCCCATCGCGCCGAGGAGCTCGGTGGAGCGCGCCTCGATGCCCTCGCCCGCTTCCTGCGCACGATCCAAGTACAGCGCCAGGACTTCCGCGTCGACGCAGTGCGCGTGCGGGCGACCGATCACGCAGCGATCGCGGCGATCCTCGACGTGCCCGTCAACGAATTGGGCGCGCACTTGGAATCGATCGGGGTCGCGGTGCACCCTGACGGTTGATGGCCGTCTCGATGCCCTCACAGGATGTGGGGGCGTACCTCCACATTCCGTTCTGCGCGTCGAAGTGCGACTACTGCGCGTTCGCCACGTGGACCGACCGTCACCACCTCCAGGAGCGCTATCTCGACGCGGTGGGGGTCGAGATCGACCGTGCCGTCGCCGACGGTCTCGGTCCCGTCGACACGGTGTTCGTCGGCGGCGGGACGCCGACGCTGGTCGACCCGCAGCGGCTGGCCGCGCTGATCGCGCGGATCCCCGTCGCCGCCGGTGCCGAGGTGACGGTGGAGTGCAACCCCGACGACGTGACCGTGCCCATGCTGGAGGCGTACCGGGCGGCCGGCGTCAACCGGGTGAGCATCGGCGTGCAGTCGATGTCGGAGCCGGTGCTCCTGTCGCTCGGCCGGACGCACGATCCGGGCAACGTCGAGCGGGCGGTCGCTGCGGTGCGTGCGGTCGAGCTCCCGACGTTCAACCTCGATCTGATCTACGGCGCAGCCGGTGAGTCGGTCGACTCCTGGCGGGCGACGGTCGAGCAGGCACTCGGGTTGGACCCGCCGCACGTCTCCGCCTACGGCCTCACCGTGGAGCCGGGGACGCCGCTGGCGGACCGGCCGGACCGTCATCCCGACGACGACGACCAGGCCGACAAGTACGACATCGTCGACGAGTTGCTGACGTCGGCCGGGCTGGCGAACTACGAGGTGTCGAACTGGGCGCGCCCGGGCCACGAGTCCCGGCACAACTTCCTCTACTGGCGCCAGGCCGACTTCCGGGGCTTCGGGTGTGCTGCCCACTCGCACCGGTCGGGGCGCCGCTGGTGGAACGTCCGCACACCCGACCGCTACGTCGACCTGGTGGAGCGTGGTGAGTCCGTCGAGGCGGCGTACGAGGAACTGGACGACGACACCCGCCGCGTCGAAGGGTTGCAGCTCATCCTGCGTACACGCGACGGCGTGCCGCTGGACGCGTTCGAGTCGGACGCGATGGCGACACTGACCGGGCTGCTCGAGCCGCACCCGACCGAGCCCGGGCGCGTCGTGCTCACCCGCGCCGGCCGCCTGCTCGCCAACGAGGTGACGACGTTCCTCCGCTGATCGTGGCCGCGCCGGTCGTGCGCGGACCCCCGCGTCAGAACAGATCGGGAAAGACCCTCGCCACCTTGCTCGAGAGGTAGTCGCCGTACGTGCCGGTCCAGGCGACGGGGTCGGCATCGTCCCAGCGTCTGTTGGTCGACAGCTCCGCGGACTCCTCCGGGAGCGGGATCGTCGGGACGATCGCATCCCACGACGGATCGAAGAAGTACGGCAGCGAGATCCGCCCGACGGCGCCGACGTTTCGAACCCGGTGCGGCGTCGACCGGTAACGCCCGCCGGTCAGTCGTTCGAGCATGTCGCCGAGGTTGCAGATGATGACGTCGGGGTCCGGGTCGACGGCGATCCACGTCCCGTCCGTGCGCCGCACCTCCAGGCCGTCGTTGCCGTCCTGCTGGAGGAGCGTGAGCAGCCCGTAGTCCGTGTGCTCGCCGACGCTCCAGCGCTCGTCGGCAGGGGAGAGGCCGGGGTAGTGGAAGATGCGGAACAGCACGGTGGGATCGCCGGTGAGATGCCGCACGAACCAGTCCCGCTGCAGACCCAACGCGCCGGCGATGGTCGCCATGACGGCGTCGGCGACCCGGCGCATCTCGTCCAACCAGGTGAGCACGAGCGGTCCGAGATCCGCCGGCTCGGTGGGGAACAGGTTCCGGCCGTGCAGCCGCTCGCGTGCCACCACCCGAGGATGGTCGGACGAGTGCTCCGCACCGAAGTAGATGCCTTCCTTCGGGTCGGGCGCGCCGGACGTGAGCTCCCCGCCGACCGGGAACCATCCTCGCCACGCCCGGCCGGCCCGGGCCATCTCGATCTCCGCCTTCCGCTCGTCGTCGAGCGCGAAGAACACGCGGGCCGCGTCGAGCAGCGAGTCGCGCAGGGCCGGATCGACCCCGTGCCCGACGATGCCGAAGAACCCGACGCGACGACACGCGACGTCGACGGCGTCGGTCGATCCGGGTGCCGACACGTCGATCACCGGAAGCCCGGACTGCAGGTGGTCGCCGCCGTTCACGCTGGTAACGTACCCATCCGCTACGGGCGTATGGCTCAGTTGGTTAGAGCGCCACCATGACACGGTGGAGGCCACAGGTTCGAATCCTGTTACGCCCACCCTCAGGCCCTGGTAGATGACACCGCGACGTCGTCGGCCAGGGCCTTCGTCGTTCCTGGCCCGCGTTCTCGCGGCGATGATTCGGTGCCGGTCGAGGTCGCCTCGGAGCTTGCCGTCTCGGGAGCCGGCCGCTGCCCCGGTGCGTCACATCACGTCGCACTCGCCTCCGACTGCGATCCCGCTGCAACCCTCGGGTCGCTATCGGAGCGAAGCCTCGTGGAGCAGTCTTGTGGCATCGGCCGCGGCCGCCACCACGATGTCGACGAGGCGGCCGGTCGAGGTCGCCGCGCGGGAGGTCGGCGCGACCAGCCCGATCGCGCCGAAGATGCGGTCCCTGGCGTTGAAGATCGGTGCGGCGATGCCGGTGACGCCGGCCTCCGAATCCTGGTGATCGACGGCCCAGCCGTTGGCTCGCGCCTCGGCCAGCTGGTGCGTGAGCTCCGACCGAGCGCGTTCACGCTCGTCAGCGGGCATCGACTGCAGGTTGCGCGAGACGATCTCCTCCCGGGGCTCGTCGGGAAGGTATGCCAGCACGATCTTGCCCGAGGCGCGACGCAGTTCATTCCCTGCGTATCCGACGCTGAGTCCGCCGACCCGCAGTGGCTGGGTGCCTTCGACCAACTCCTTGAGGATGACGCTTCGGCCGTCGAGCGTTGACAGGAAGGCGGTCTCGTTGGTCTCCCGGTTGACCTCTTCGACGAGGTGGGCCAGGTCCTCGTGCACGTCGAGCCCGGTGCGGTAGGCGTGGGCCAGGGTGCCGACCGCGCCGCCCAGCCGGAGTCCTCCGTCGTCTCCGCGCTCGAGGTAACCGCGCGCCAGCAACGTGCGGAGGAGGTGGTAGCTCGTCGCGAGATTCAGATCGAGTGCGTCGGCGACCTGCTTGACGGATGGCGGGTCGACGCTGGTGGACACGTACTCCAGGAAGCTCAGCGCGCGATCGACCGTCTGC
>CAYGLH010000100.1:2765-9968 GCA_964350535.1 uncultured Ilumatobacteraceae bacterium | reverse complement strand
CTTCCCGGTCGACACGCCCGAGATGGAGTTACTGGTCTTCAACCTCAACCCCGACCCGCGCAACGAGGTCACCTACGAGCACCGCGATCGGATCCAGATCCAGGAGCTCGACGGCCTCTGCGCCCCGGGTCTCGCGGCGCACTGACGCCCACCTACGCTCCCTCCCGTCCGGACGCGCCACGGCGCCGGATGACGAGGAGGGGACCATGGCCACCGTCGACCTGCACCACGAGATCGAGCCGCTGCGCGACCTGATCCCGATCCGTGACTTCGACACGGTGCCGCTGGAGGTGATCCGGGCCAACCCGCTCGTGCCACCACCCGCGCTCGGCGATGACGTCGAGCGGACCGACCACGTCGTCGACGCCGGGCTCGGGGTCGTCGTGCGGGTGCACCGACCGAAGGCCGTCGAGGGGCCGTTGCCCTGTCTGTTCTCCATCCACGGCGGCGGGTACATCGCCGGCACCTACGAGGGCGACGACGCCAAGTTCGACCGGTGGTGTCCCGCACTCGGCATCGTCGGCGTCGCCGTCGAGTACCGCCTCGCTCCCGAGACGCCGTATCCCGGCCCGCTCGAGGACTGCTATCGCGCACTGTCCTGGGTGTTCGCCCACGCCGACGAGCTCGGGATCGATCCTGCGCGGGTCGGGATCACCGGCGTCAGCGCCGGCGGGGGGCTCTGCGCGGCGCTGGCGCTGCTCGTGCGCGACCGCGGTGAGCTGGCGGTCCAGTTCCAGCTCCTCGACTGCCCGATGATCGACGATCGCCAGACCACGCCCTCGAGCCGGCTCGACGAGTTGCTGATCTGGTCGCGCCACGCCAACGAGTTCGGCTGGCGGGCCTACCTCGGTGACCTCTACGGCGGCGATGCGGTGCCGTACTACGCGGCCGCGGCGCGTGCGGACGACCTCGCGGGCCTCCCCGAGGCCTACGTGTGCGTCGGCGGCGCCGACGGCTTCCGCGACGAGGACATCACCTACGCGATGCGGCTGTACGGGGCCGGTGTCCCGGCCGAGCTGCACGTGTACCCGGGTGCGCCGCACGGCGTGGCCGCGTTCGCCGGCACCGAGATCGCCAAGCGCTACAACCGCGACCAGCGCGACTGGCTCGCCCGGCAGCTCGCCCGCCTCGCCCCGTAGCCGGCACCGGCGAGCGAGCTGGCTCACCGCTCGGCGGTCGATCGTGGCAGGATCGACCGGCGTGAGGTGGAAGGAGGTGACGCGGCCGGCGTGGCTGATGACGGTGGTCGACATCGTGGTGACCACCTACGAGAACTGGCGGCGGGCGCGCACGATCCGGCTCGGCGCCGGCATCGCCTACTACGCCCTGTTCGCCCTCGTGCCGGTGATCACCCTGTCGATCGTGGTCGCCCAATGGCTGATCGGGGCGCCCGAGGTGGACGACGCAATCAACGATCTCGTCGCCCGCGCCGACATCGATCCGGCGGTCGCCGACGAGCTCGTGGCGCAGATCGAGCGGACCTCCACCCAGGCGACGCTCGGGATCATCGGGTTCGGGTCGTTGGTGTTCACGGGCGTGCTCGTGTTCTTCGCGCTGCAGGACGCCTTCGACGAGATCTGGGAGCTGCCCCTCACGAAGGGGTGGCGCTCGATCCGTCGGCGGTTGATGGCGCTCTCGGTCGTCGCCGGCGGCTCGATGCTGATCGTCATCATCCTGGTGCTGTCGACCGTGTCGGGCATCTTCCAGTCGTTGCTCCCTGGCGCGGGCACGCTGCACGACGCGTTGACCGTGGTCGTGGAAGTGCTCGGCTCGTGGGCCGTGCTGATCGGCGGCGTCGCGATCGTGTTCCAGGTGCTCACGAGGCCACGCCTGTCCCTGATCCCACTCCTGATCGGCGCGGCAGCGACCGCCATGCTGCTCGCCGTCGGCACGCGGGTGCTGGGGTGGTACCTCGAGCACTTCGGCAGCACCAGCGTGAGCGGCGCCGCCGGTGCCGTGCTGCTCGTGCTCGTCTGGCTGTACTACGTGTCGCAGATGGTGCTCGTCGGGGCGCATTTCACCCGGGTCCTCGACGAGCGCGGCCGGCACGAGACCTGACGTCACGCCGGGTCGGTGCGGACCACGCGCTCGACCCGCTCGATCTCGTCGCGTTCCTGCACGGCGACGCCGACGAGGACGAGCGCGATGCCCACGACGTCGAGCACCGACGGCGTCTGGCCCAGCCACCACCAGCCGATGAGTGACGCGGTGACGGGGAGCAGCGCGAGCAGGATCGAGAACCGCCGGATCGGGATCCGCCGCATCACGAACTGGTCGATGCCGTAGCCGATCGCGTTGGAGAACACGCCGACGAGGAGGCACGCCGCCAGGAGGCCGGGCGACACCCACACCGGACCGCTGCCGGGGGCACCGATCGGCGTGATCGCGAGCGCGCCGATCGCCAGGCCGACGCCGAGTCCGGCCACGCCGCGGTCGAGCTGGGCGACCTTCGCCCCGACGACGATGTAGGTGGCCCACATCGCCGACGCGGCGAGGATGAACACCACCCCCAGCGTGTTGTCGCCGAGCTCCACGCCGCCGAGCACGATCACGCCGACGACGGCGAAGGAGAGGGCGACGGCGTTGCGTGCCGAACGGGTGGTGGCAGCGGCAACGGCGATCGGACCGATGAACTCGATCGTCACGCTCTTGCCCAGGTCGATGCGGTCGATCGCCAGGTAGAAGAACGTGTTCATCAGGGCGGTGGCGATCCCGAAGATGCCCGCGGCGACCAACTGTTGACGGGTCCAGCCCGCCCACCAGCGCCGCGACACGGCGAGCACCGCGAGCGTCGCACCGATGACCCGGAGCCAGGCGACGGTGCGCGGGGCGACGTCGTCGAACAGGCCGACGGCGATCGCCGCGCCGACGTACTGCGCGACGGCCGACACGACGAACAGCAGCTCGGGCTGCGCAGTCTCGAGTCGGCGGGCGATCGCCCCCGGCGGGGCGTCCCGGGTCAACGTTCGCCCCCGACCCGTCGATCGCCCACAATGGGCTGGTGATCATCGACTGCGCGATGTACGAGCAGGGGGTGCGGCTCGACCGGCCGCCGACGATCGACGCGATGCACGACCTCGCCGACCGACCCGATGCCTTCGTCTGGATCGGGCTGCGGATGCCGCAGCCCGACGAGTTGGGCGGCGTGCTCGAGCAACTCGGTTTCGGCGACGAGGTGGACGTGGCCGACGTCCTGAAGCCACACCGTCGACCCGTGCTCATGATCGAGGGGTCGACGCTGCAGCTCGTCCTGCGCACCGCCCAGTACATCGATCGCGACGAGACGATCGCGCTCGGCGAGATCACCCTGCTCGTCCGCGAGCGCGTGTTCGTGTCCGTGCGCCACGGTCACGCCAGCCCGCTCGCCAATCTGCGCGGTGCCCTCGAAGCCGACGGCGAGGTGCTCGCGCAGGGCCCGCTCGCCGTGCTGACGGCGATCGTCGACCTCGTGGTCGGCGACTACAGCCCGGCGATCGACGGGTTCGAGAACGACGTCATGGAGGTCGAGCGCGACGTGTTCTCCGAAGGTGGCCACCAGCCCGTGCGACGGCTGTACCGCCTCAAGCGCGAGCTGCGTGAGTTCCAGAGCCCGGTCGACGCGCTGGACGAGCCGTTCGTGCGTCTCGTCCACTACATCCGTCGCTACGGCGACGACGACCTGCGGCAGGACATCGACGAGGTCTCCGACCAGCTCGACCGCACCGTCGCCCGCATCCGGTCGCTCTCGAACCTGATCGACGCGGCGCTGACCGCGACGCTGGCCCAGGTCGGGATCCAGCAGAACGAGGACATGCGGCGGATCTCGGCGTGGGTGGCGATGGCCGCTGTCCCCACCCTGCTCGCCGGGATCTACGGCATGAACTTCAGTCACATGCCGGAGCTGTCGTGGCGGCTCGGGTATCCGATCGCACTGGCCACGATGGCGATCGTGGTCGTCGTGTTGTGGCGGACGTTCAAGCGTCGCAACTGGCTGTAGCGGCCGTCAGTCGAACAGCTCGGGCTCGGAGCGCGAGATCTCCTGCCACATCGGCTGGAAGCTGAACCAGCCGGCCAGCGGGTAGGCGGTGTTCTCCCGCGTGTAGGTGGCGTACTCGTGGTTGATCTCGATCGGATCGCCCGCGGCCATCGCCAACAGCTGTGCCTGGCACGACCGCTCCATCGAGGTGAACCAGAAGGCCGCCTCGTCGACGGTCTCGCCGACCGTGAACAGCCCGTGGTTCTGGTGGATCGCCGCCTTGCCCGACGGGAACTTGGATGCCAGCTCCTTGCCCGCGTCGATGTCGAACACGACCGCCCCACCCTGCTCGGAGATGACGGTGTGGTCCTCGTAGAAGATGCAGGCGTCCTGCGTGAGCGGCGCGAGCGGGATGCCGAGCGAGCTGAACGCCTTGCCGTACGGGCTGTGCGAGTGGGCGGCGGCGACGACGTCGGGGCGCGCCTGGTGGATCGCCGCGTGGATCACGAACGCGGCGCGGTTCACGGGATGCTTGCCGTACACGACGTCGCCGGTGTGGTTGACCAGGATCAGATCGCTCTGGCGGATGTGGCGGAAGCTCATCCCGAACGGGTTGACCCAGAAGTGGTCGGGGAACTCGGGGTCGCGCACGGTGATGTGGCCGGCCACGCCTTCGGAGAAGCCGAACCGCCCGAACACGCGCAGCGCGCCGGCGAGGTGGGTCTTGCGGTAGTGGCGCTCGTCCTCGACGTTGTCGAAGGTCGGCGGCCCGTCGAGGCCGACCTCCTTCGGGGTGAGCTCGATGCCGTCGATCGAGGGCGTCCCGGTGCTGGGCGCAGCGGTGGTCGCGGTGTCGTCGGTGATCGCCATGTCGCGATGGTACCGCTCGGTGTGGCGCACGACCGAGGGGAGGAATCGAGCCGACGCGCACCAGCGCGCGGAGTACGGTCCGGCTGACGACCGCGGAGGGCGAGATGGCGACGACGACAACGGTGAGCTGGCGAGCGGGACTGGTCGTGGCGGCGCTCGTCGTCGCCGGGTGCAGCGACGGCGCCGGCGACGATGCGGCGCGGGTCGCGACCGATCCCACCACGGGATCGGACGCTCCCGCCGTCAGCGTCGTCGAGCCCGTCGACACCGGCGGGTCCGTCGACACGGAAACGTCCGTCGACAGCGGCGCGTCCGTCGACGACGGCGACCCGGTGGGGACACCGCCCGCCGACGGCGTCGCCGACTGGACGTTGCTCGTCTATGTCATGGGCGACAACGACCTCGAACCGTTCGCGCTCGACGATCTGGTCGAGATGACCGAGGTCGGGTCGAGCGACCAGGTCAACTTGGTCGCGCTCGCGGACCGTCACCCGGACTACGACGTCGAGGGTGACCCCTTCGGGGACTTCGAGGGCACGCGCCTGTTCTTCGTCGAGCCGGGTGAGCTGGTCGACATGACCGACGAAGGCGAGCTGAACGTCGGCGCGGCGGAGACGCTGGCCGGGTTCGTCGAGTTCGGGATGTCGAGCTTTCCGGCGGACCGGTACGGGGTGATCCTGTGGGACCACGGCGCCGGGTGGCCGGGCATGGGCCCCGACGAGACGAACGGCGACGATCTGCTCGAGCTCGCCGAGATCGACGCCGGGCTCGAGGCCGGACTGGACGCCGTCGGCGTCGACCGGCTCGACCTGATCGGCTTCGACGCCTGCCTCATGGCGTCGTACGACGTCGCCGGGGCGATGCACGACCACGCCGAGTACATGCTGGCCTCCGAAGAGCTCGAACCGGGCCACGGGTGGAACTACGAGGTCCTCCAGGCGCTGATCGCCGATCCGTCGCTCGGGCCCGCCGAGCTGGGCACGCTGATCATCGACGGCTTCGCCGAACAGGCCGCAGCGTTCGGCACCAGCGACGACATCACCCTGTCGCTGCTCGATCTCGGGGGCCTCCCGGCGTTGCAGGACGAGCTGGCCGGCCTCGCCGAACAGCTCGCCGCCGAGCCGGCCCGGACGGCGCCGTTGCTCGCCCGCGCCCAGTCCGACGCGCTGAAGTTCGGCGCCAGTCCCGACCCGACGGTCGACTCCCATCACGTCGATCTCGGACAGGTGGTCGACACGCTTGCCGCCGACCCGGTGCTGGCCGAGGCGGCGATCGGCGTGCGCAGCGCGCTCGACGATGTCGTCGTGCACCGCACGAGTGGGCCCGCCACTGCGAGCGCGACGGGTCTCAGCGCCTACTTCCCGCCGTACGACGCGCTCGCCGATCCGCGCTATCTCGAGGTCGCCGAGGAGACCACGATCCCGGTCTGGCCCGATGTGCTCACCGGGTTCTACGCCGCCGGTTCCCAGATCCCGAGCGACGCCCAGCCGGCATTCGAGAACGTCGACGGAGCGGCCGACTACTTCTTCGACGAGGACGGGCTCAACATCTTCGGCACCTTCGACATCGCCGCCCAGGACAACGTCGTCGAGGCCGAGGTGGTGTACGGCGTGCTGGACGAGGGCGACGGCTCGATCATCTTCATCGGCGAGGAACCGGGGGAGGTGTCGACCGACGGCTCGGGGCTCGCTGCGGCGATCTACGACCTCACGGTGCTGACGATCTCCGACGGCATCGACACCGACTATGCCTATCTCGACCTGGCGATCGACGAGGAGCTCGGGGTGGTGACGATCGACGTCCCGCTGTGGTACGTGCCGCCCGAGGAGTTCGCCACGGACGATCCGCCGCACGACGTCGTGCTCAGCCTGGTCCTCGATCTCGACTTCGAGATCCTCAGCGAGGTGTACTACGTCGTCCAACCCGACGGCACCTTCGGCGAGCTGAACGCCGATCCCGACGGGTTGATCTTCCCGGTCCTGCTCAACGAGTACCCGGACGGGAGTCGAGAGTGGGTGACGTTGAGCGAGCAGGGGCTGTACGCCAACCTGCCCGACCTCCAGTACGACGTGGAACCGCTCGAGCCGGGTACCGGCCTGTACGCCGAGCTGGTGCTGCGCGACTACGGCGGCAACGTCAGCGCGGTGTCGATGTTCGACATCGTGCCGTAGCGCGACCTGCCGCCCTACGTTGTGCCGATGCCACGCGAGATCCGACCCACCGACATCGCCGCACCGGCCGCCAACTATGCGCACGCCGTCGCCAGCGAGTCCGCCCGCCGGTGGCTGCACACCTCCGGCGTGGTCCCGATCACCCCCGACGGCGCGGTGCCGACGACGATCGAATGCGTGACAGCTTGGCGGGGCTGGAAACACGCA
>CAYGLH010000100.1:0-2755 GCA_964350535.1 uncultured Ilumatobacteraceae bacterium | reverse complement strand
AGCAGGCCGACGCGGTCTGGCACAACATCGGCGCGCTGCTGCGCGATGCGGGCATGACGGCGCGCGACGTGGTGTCGGTCACCACCTACGTCGTCGCCACCGATCGCCTGTCGGACGACCTGCCGCGCGTGATGGCGGTCCGCGATCGCGCGTTGGGTGGCCATCGCGCGGCATCGACCCTCGTCACCGTCCCGGCGCTGGCCCGTCCGGAGTGGATGATGGAGATCGCGGTCGTCGCGGCTGCCGACTGAGTCGGGGGCACGGCCGGCGTTTCGCGTGGACGGCGCCGATCTCGCGAAGATGGACCGGTGCCCGCCTCGGACTCTGCGCTCCAGACCGTCGTCACGCTCGACCTCGAAGGCGTGCTCGTCCCGGAGATCTGGATCGCCGTGGCGGAGCGCACCGGGATCGGTGGCCTGACGCGCACGACACGCGACGAGCCGGACTACGACACGCTGATGCGGTACCGGCTCGACCTGCTCGCCGAGCACGACCTGACGATGTCGATGATCCAGGACGTGATCGCCGGGTTGGAGCCGCTGCCGGGTGCCCGCGCCTTCCTCGACGCGCTGCGCGCCCGTACCCAGGTGATCATCCTGTCCGACACGTTCGAGCAGTTCGCCCGCCCGCTGATGGCGCAACTCGGGTGGCCGACCGTGCTGTGCCACCGTCTCGTCGTGCACGACGACCGCATCGTCGACTATCGCCTGCGCCAGCCGGATCAGAAGCGCTGCGCCGTCCGGGCGCTGCACGGGCTCGACTATCGCGTCATCGCGGCCGGCGACTCGTACAACGACACCACGATGCTCGGCGAGTCCGATGTCGGCTTTCTCTTCCACGCTCCGAAGAACGTGGTCGAGGAGTTCCCGCAGTTCGCCGCGCACGACGAGTACGACGAGCTCCTGGCGGCGATCAGCGCGGTGCTCACGTGACGGCGGCGCAGCGCCGCCATCTGTTCGTGTACGGCACGCTGCGCCGTGGCGACGTGCGCTGGCCGCTCCTGGCGCCGTACGTGCGCGAGGCGGATCCGCTGCTCGACGCCGTCGACGGCAGCCTCTACGACACCGGCAACGACTACCCGGCGGCGCGCTTCGGCACCGGTGGCAGGATCGTCGGCGAGGTCGTCGAGATCGTGCCGGACCGGCTCGAGGCGTGCCTCGAGCACATGGACATCGTGGAGGGGACCGTCGCGGGGCGCTACCGCCGGCTGGAGTTGACCACCATGGCCGGACGCGCCGTGTGGGCCTACGAGTACGGCGAGGGGCTCGGGCTCACACCGATCCCGTCGGGCGACTGGCTGCACCACCGCCCGCTCGCCGGTGGGGGCATGGCAGGGCGGGCCCCGGGTCCGTGATCGATCCGTGATCGATCCGCGTCGCGCTCAGTGGGCGACGTGGTGCACGGTGGGGCGCGGGTGTTCGTTCGGGGCCGGCTCGCGGTCCGACGCCCAGCCGAGGTAGAGCACGCCGACGATCCGGTCGTCGGCGTCGAAACCGCACAGGTCGAGCACGCGCCGGGGGCGGGCGAGCGCCGGCGTCGACCAGAACGTGGCCAGCCCGATGGTGGTCGCCCCGAGCAGGAGGTTCTGGATCCCGGCGGCGACCGCGTAGCCGTTCTCGGCGTCGAGCATCTCGTCGGCGTGGGGCGCGCAGCCGACCACGAGGACACCGGGCGTCCGCAGGTACTTGATCGCGGTCTTGGCGCGCTTGCCCTCGTCGCCGAAGTCGGCCGCGACCATGTCGGCCACCATGGTCTCGCCGAACCGCCGGCGGCCGTCGCCGGTGAAGTAGCAGAAGCGCCAGGGGCGGGTGAGCTTGTGGTTCGGTGCCCAGGTGGCGAGCTCGCACAGCTCGCCGACGAGGTCCGGCGGGACCTGCCGCTCCTTGTCGACCGCCATCGACGTGCGGCGGGCACGGATGAGGGCGGCGGTCGAGGCGAGGTCGGGGAGGGCAGCGCTCACCGGCTCATGATGCCAGCGTCTGCGCCGGATCTCGACGGATCGCTCCCTCGCGCGCCAGGATGCACGTCCGTGACATCCAGTCCGGCCGGAGAAACCCGTGCACCCCTGGCCGCGATCGCGGCAGTGCTCGGGGCGGCGGTCCTGTTCGGCACGGCGGGGACCGCTCGCGAGCTCGGCCCGGACGACGCCGTGGCCGTCTCGGTGGGCGCGGCGAGGATCGCCATCGGCACCGCCGTGTTGTGGAGCGTCGTCGCGGTCGAGCGTCGGGTGTGGCGACGTCCGCTGGTCGCGCCCGGCGGACGTCACCGCTGGTCGCTCACGCTGCTCGGCGGCGCCGGCGTGGCGACGTACACGCCGCTGTTCTTCGTCGCCGTGGATCGCACCGGCGTGGCGGTGGGGACCGTCGTGACCATCGCGTCGGGCCCATTGTTCGCCGGAGCGATCGAGTGGGTGGTGTGGCGCCGGCTGCCGAGCCGGAGTTGGTTCCTCGGCACCGCCATCACGATCGTCGGCGGTACGGCGACCGTCATGTCCGGGGCCGACGAGACCGCCTTCGACCTCGGCGGTGTGCTCGCCGCCGCCGCCGCGGGGTTCGGGTACGCCCTGTACTCGATCACCTCCAAGCTGGCGATCGATTCCGGGATGTCGTCGACCGGAGCGCTCGCCGTCCCGTTCACGGCCGGCGCCGTCGCCGTGGCGCTGCTGGCCTCGACGACCGGCCTGTCGTGGCTCGGCTCCGCCGGCGGACTGCTGATGGCGCTCGACCTCGGCGTCGTCGCCACCGGCCTCGCCTAC
>CAYGLH010000099.1:0-10087 GCA_964350535.1 uncultured Ilumatobacteraceae bacterium | reverse complement strand
CTGGGACGACCCAGAGGACGACCCGGTCGGCCTCGTCGCCGAGGTCACGAACACCCCGTGGCACGAGCGCCACCGCTACGCCGTCGGGTTGGAACGGGTGCGCGGCGAGCTGGTCGCCACCTTCGACAAGCGGATGCATGTCTCTCCGTTCCTCCCGCCCGAGGGCGACTACCGCGTGGCGGTGCGCTCGTCCGGGCACCACGTCGAGCTCGACGTCGTCTTCACGTCGGACGCAGCCGGGCCCCACGGACCCGAGACGCTGACGGCCACACTGGTGCTCGACCGCACCGCTCCGACGCGTCGGATGATGCGTCGCACGCTGGTGTCACCGTGGTTGCCGACCCACCGGGTGACCGCATCGATCCGCCGACACGCGTACCGTCTGTGGCGGAAGGGCGCACAGATCCACGCCCACCCGTCGCGTGCATGACGAGAGACGTCAGGGAAAGGAGCCGCAAGGTCGTCATGGAGGTTCTCGAGTGAGCGCCGTCTTCGGCGCGCGTGCCGGCTCCGTCGGCGCCCCGGCCCGACGAGCCGTGTTGGCCCTGCTCCGACGCATCGAAGGCGGACACGTCGAGCTGATCGACGTCGACGGCTCCCACCGGTCCTTCGGGGATCCCGCCGCCGAGCTGCGCGCCACCGTCACGGTGCGCGACGCGCGCACGTGGTGGTCCCTCCTGCGCGGCGGCTCGGTCGGATACGGGGAGAGCTACGCGCAGGGGTGGTGGGACGCCGACGACCTGGTCGCCTTGAGTCGGATCCTGGTCCGCAGTCTGGGCCCACTCGACCGCCTGCGCTCGCGATGGGCCGACGCCGTGCGCGCCCCGCGCTCCATGGCCGGTCGATTCGTGCCGAGGCCGAGTCGCGACCGCAACCGCGTCGACATCGCCGCCCACTACGACCTCGGCAACGAGTTCTTCGCCACCTTCCTCGACGAGACCATGACGTACAGCTCGGCCGTGTTCAGCGACCCCGACGAGCCGCTGGCGTCCGCCAGCCGACGAAAGTACGATCGGCTGCTCGACAAGCTCCACATCGGCCCAGGTCAGTCGGTGCTCGAGATCGGGACCGGATGGGGTGGCTTCGCCGATCGCGCCAGCTCGACGCGGGGCTGCCCGGTCACCACCACGACGATCTCCCGGGCGCAGTTCGACCGGGTGTCGCGCTTGGCCGAGTCCGGCGGGTTGCCCGGTGTGACGCCGCTCTTGACCGACTGGCGCGATCTTCCAGCTCGTGGTCAACGATTCGACCGGGTCGTGTCGATCGAGATGATCGAGGCGGTCGACTGGCGTGACTACCCCGACTACTTCGCAGCGATCGAGCAGTGCCTGGCGCCCGACGGCATGGTCGGCATCCAGGCGATCTGTGTGCCCGACGGTCGGTACGAGGCGGCGAAGCACAACGTGGACTTCATCAAGCGGTACATCTTCCCGGGCGGGATGCTCCCGTCGACCGGAGCGATCGTCGATGCCGCGTGCCGGCGCAACTCGCTGCAACTGGTCGGCCTCGAAGACCTCAGCGCGCACTACGTGGTGACGTTGCAGCGCTGGCGGGAACGCCTCGACGAACACGACGCCGAGCTCGAGGCGATGGGTCTCGACTCGTGGTTCCGGCGGCTGTGGCGGATGTACTTCGCCTACTGCGAGGCCGGCTTCGCCGAGCGCTACTGCACCGTGGGCCAGTACGTGTTCGCCGGGCCCGACTGGCGGGGGGCGCCGACGGTCGACGGATGCGCCGGCCGTCCGGATCCCCGTCCCGCCGGCTGAACACCCACCGGAACGGCCGCCTCCTCGACGGCCAGCCGCTCGCCTGTGTGTCGCCGGTCAGGCGGCGTCGGCGAGCTCGAGCTGGGTGGGGTCCGCGCTGGAGCGGCGACGCAACAACACGAGGGTGGCGATCGCCGCGCCCACTGCGCCGGCCACCACCAGCGTGGCCACCGGACGGCGCCGGACGAAGTGCACCACCGTCACCGCACCGCGGCGACCGCGCTGGCCGACCTCGACCACCGCGTCGGCGGCCTCGTCGATCGGGAGGTCGGCGAGCGCGTCGACCACTGCCTCCACGGGCAGCGCGTCGGTGACGCCGGCGTACGTGTCGGAGATCGTGGAGAGGGTGGTATCGATCGTGGGGACCTTCATCGGGGGTTCCTTCCGTTGGATGCGTACGGAGGAAGCCTTCCCCGGTGGTGCGACGCCGAAACCTCGATCGCCGGGTCGGACGCCGGTCAGTCGCGCCGCTTCGTGCAGCGCACGACACGCCGCCCGTCGATCGTGGTGACGTCCAGGCTGTCCATCAGCTGCTGCACCACGAAGAGGCCGCGACCGGTGACCGACGTGGGTGGCGGTGCACTCACCGGTCCCGTGACCTCGAGGTCGTCGGCGTCGTCGACGACGAGCACCCACTGCTCCGGGGTCGTCTCGACGCGCACGTCGATCGTGTCCGCCGCGGTGTGCTGGATGACATTGGTCGCCAGTTCGCTCGTCGCCAGTTCGAGCGTCTCCGCCTCGCGCTGATCGCCGCCACCGTCGAGCACGAACTCGACGACGTTCTGCCGGAGACCGTGCAGCGCGGCGGTGTCGGCGTCGACCACGAACACGGCACGACGCACTGCGTCGCCGGCTGCGTGGGAGTCGTCGTTCATCGCCCTGTGCTCTCGTTCCGATGTGCGGCCGTGCCGCCCGCCACCGCGCACCCTACGCATTGTCGCCGGGCGGTTCGCGAACCAGGAGCACGGGCACGGTCGAGGCGTCGAGCACGTGCTCGGACACCGACGGCCGCACCAGGGAGGCCCACCAGCCACGATCGTGCGTGCCGACGGCGACCACGTCGGCGTGGTGCCGCTCTGCGGCGACCAGGATCATCTGCGTCGGGTCGCCGATCTCGCCGAGCGGAACGGCGTCGTCCGGACTGGCCTCCTCGGCCAGGCGGCGCGCCTCGCCCCGTCGACGGTCCTCGCTCTCCTCGTCCGCGCGGACGGGCGGGATCGGGTCGACCACGCCGACCGAGGTCGGCACGTAGCCGTACACCATCCCGGTCGATCCGTACGGGGCTGTCATGCCGGGCCGTTCCTGCACGTTGAGGGCGAGGAGGTCGGAACCGGGGAACACGCGCTGGACCGTCGCACAGATCACATCGTCGAGATCCGTGCCGTCGAGCGCCATCAGTACTCGTGTCATCTCGATTCACCTCGCCAAAGGCGTTCCCGTCCGTTCGCGCCCTCAAACCTCGTCGTCGCCGGGTTCACCGACGGTCGTGTCATCCGCGTCGTCAGCGGCGGCTGCGGCACGCATCTGGGCGAACGCCTTGCGCAGGAGGCGGCTCACGTGCATCTGGGAGATCCCCTCGAGCTCGGCGATCTCGGACTGCGTCTTGCGGTCGGCGAAGCGCAGCGTGACGATGCGGCGATCCCGCTCGGAGAGGTGTGCCATCAGGCGGGCGACCTGGTCGGCGTGGTCGATCTGGTCGACCTCGTCGTCGCCCACCGCCAACGCGTCCATCCGATCGACCGCCCGGTCCGGCTCGCGCACGTCGAGTGCCTCGGGGGTGGAGGCGGCGTCGGCGGCCAACCCGCGCAGGACGTCGTCGCGTTCGATGCCGAGGTGGGCGGCGACCTGGTCGACGGTCGGCGACGAACCCATCCGCTGCTCCAACTCGGCCGACGCGCGACGCACGTCGAGGTGCAGCTCCTTCGCGCTGCGCGGGACCTTGAGCGTCCAGGTGGCATCGCGGAAGTGGCGTTTCAGCTCGCCCTCGATCGTGCGGCCGGCGAAGGTGGAGAACGCGGCCCCGTGTTCGGGGTCGAAGCGGTCGACCGCCTTGACGAGGCCGATCATCGCGACCTGGCGGAGGTCGTCGTCGACGGCGCGGCGTGAGTACCGCTTGGCGATGTGCACGGCCAGACCCATGTGGGTCTCGACGAGCTCGTTGCGGAGTCGACGGTCGCGCGTGCTGGCGTACTCGCGGAACCGTTCGAGGTCCTCGTCGGTGCCCGGTCGCTCGTCGTCGACGGTCAACGCGGTGTCGCCGACTCGGTTGCCCGCTTCGACATGACGATCCCCCCGGGCACGGTGGTGTACTCGTCGACCACCGACGAGAGGATGGCAGCGGCCAACTCGTCGACGTCGGGTGCGTCGGCGACACCGCTGCGTCCCACCGTCAATGCGATGCGGCCACCGTCGACGCTGAGCTCGATGAACGCGCGGGCGCCGTCGTCGGCGCCGTCGAGCAGCAGGGTGAAGATCTCGCTGACGCCGAGCCGCAGGTCGTCGAGCTCATCGACGCTGAAACCGGCGTCGCCGGCGACCGACGCCACCAGCAGCCGGAGGTGGGCGGCGTACTCGGCCCGCAGCGGCACGCCGAGCTCGATCGTGTCGGACGCGGTCATGACCGACCCCCGACCGCCACGCACGCGGCGGGGCTCACGTGCTCTCCGGCGCGGAGCCGTTGCGCACGTCGAGGTGGTCGATCACGCCGGCGATCTCCAGCACGCGTTGCACGCTGCTGCTCGGCCTGGTGATCACCAGCTGGGAGCCGGCTTGATCCGTCCGCTGATGGGCGTCGATCAGGACGCGCAGACCGCTGGAGTCCATGAACGTGACGGCACTCATGTCGAGCGTGATCTCGGTGGCGTCGCCGGCCGCGTCGATCTCGTCGCGAAGCTCGGGAGCGCTGTGCGCGTCGAGCTCGCCGGAGATCGTGATCGTCGGTCCTGTCCGTTCGATCGAGAGGCGGGAAGGCACGTCGGGCTCGTCGCTCACCATCGCGACGATAACGCCCGAGGCGGTGCACGACGGCGTCCATGGCGTCGTGCACCGCCTCGGGCGTACATCAGGCGGAGTGAGAGTCGTCAGGACTTCTCGAAGGTACTGCGGTGGACCACGTCACCGTGGGCGTCCTGGAGATGGGCCCGGACGAACCACTGGAAGAGCTCGAGGTCGTGGAGATGACCGACGAGCAGGTCCTCCGACACCGGGTCGAGCTCACCCAGACGGGCGGCAGCGTCGCGGTAGTCGGCGATCACGCCCGTGTAGACCTTGTCCAGCTGGACCAGGTGCTGCACGGTGGGCGCACGGCCGATGCCGTAGTCGTCCCAGCTGCGGCGCTCGACGATGGCTGCGGGCGTGCCCACCGGCTGACCGCCGAGGGTGGCGATCCGCTCGGCGACGGCGTCGCTCATCTCGCGCACCTTGTCGACCTGCGGGTCGAGCATCTCGTGGATCGCGATGAAGTTCATCCCGACCACGTTCCAGTGCACGTGCTTCAGCGTGAGGTGCAGATCGAGCAGGCTGGCCAGGCGGGTCTGGAGCAGGTCGATCGTCGCCTCGGACGCGGAGTCGTTCATGCCGGGAACGGTGCTGTGCAATTCGGTGACGTTGCTCATGGCGATGGCGTACCCCCGGCGCCGGATCGCCAAACCGCACGGGGGTGTGACCGATGTCCCGCACCCGACCGGCGTCAGAGCGCGATGCTGGTGCCGACCTCGGTCGCCCGGGCGCGCTGGACGGTGAGCGCGGCGATCGCCGTGTCCTGCGCGCCGGTGCCGGTCAGGTCGCAGATCGTGACGTCGTCGGCGCTGCGTCGGCCCGCCGCCGTCCCGGCGAGGAGCTCGCCCAGCTCGACCTGCGGCGCGGTGACGGCGCCGGCGGCGATGACCGATCGGAGCTCGCCGAGCAGCTCGCTCTGGCGCCGCGAGTCGCACACGACCACATCGGCGGCTTCGAGCAGGTCGACCGCCAGCTCCTGCTTGTGTTCGGCGTCGGAGCCGATCGCCGTGACGTGCAGTCCCGGCCGCAGCGCCTCGGCGTCGAGCACGGGTTCGGTCGCAGGTGTGGTGGTGACCACGATGCCGCCGTCGACGGCCACCTCGGCCGGCGACGCGGCGACGACGGCCTCGAGCTGGAGCGCCGCGCGCAGGTCGGTGACGAGGCGCTCGGCCGCCTCGGTGCGGCGCGCCCACACGCGCACCGCGCTGATGTCGCGGACGAGTTGCAGCGCTTCGACCTGTAGCCGGGCCTGCACGCCGGCGCCGATGATGCCGACGGTCGTGGCATCGGGTCGGGCGAGCTGATCGGCGGCGACCGCGCCGGCGAGCGCGGTGCGCAGGTTGGTGAGGTACCCGTTGTCGAGCAGCGCAGCGGTCGGGCGCCCCGTCGTCGCGTCGAACACCATCATCAGCCCGCCGAGGCTGGGCAAGCCGCGGCTCGGGTTGTCGAAGAAGCCGGCGGACACCTTGACGGCGATCCCGTCGATGCCGGGCAGGTAGGCGGACTTGATGTCGATCTCGCCCCGCTGCTCCGGCACGTCGATCCGTTGGATCGGGGGCATCGATCCGACGCCGGCGCTGATCAGCGGGAACACCTTCGAGACCGCGGCCAGCTCGTCGCCGCCGAAGCCGACGAGCCGTCGGATCTCGTGCTCGGTCAGCACGGTGATCCGGCCGGCCGGTGTGCGGGCGCTCATGACACGGCGAGCGCCTGGTCGAGGTCGGCGAGCAGGTCGCCGACGTCCTCGATACCGGCGGAGTAGCGGATCAGGCCCTCGGGGATGCCGAGCGCCGAGCGCTCCTCCGGCGTGCACTCGACGTGGCTCGTCGTCGACGGCGGTCCCACGATCGTCTCGACCGCGCCGAGGTTCGCCGCCCGGTGCGCGAAGCGGAGTCGCGGCAGCAGTTGCTTGACGGCGTCGAGCCCGCCGTCGAGGGCGAAGCTCAGCATCCCGCCGAAGCCGCGCATCTGGCGCGCCGCGATGTCGTGCTGCGGGTGCGACTCGAGGCCGGGGTAGTTGACCCGTTCGACCCGCTCGTGTCCGTCGAGGAACGACGCGACGGCGAGTGCGTTCTCGGCTTGCCGTTGGACCCGCAAGTGCAGCGTCTTCATGCCGCGCAGCAGGAGGTACGCGGCCATCGGATCCAGCGTCGCGCCGTTGATCTCGCGGTAGTGGTACACGGCTTCGACGAGATCGTCGCGGCCGACGACCACCCCGCCCAGGGCGTCGGCATGGCCGCCGAGGAACTTCGTCGTGGAGTGCACGACGATGTCGGCGCCCAGGTCGAGCGGCCGTTGGTTGATCGGCGTCGCGAACGTGTTGTCGACCACCACGGTGGCGCCCTCGCGGTGCGCCGCCGCGGACAACCGCTCCAGGTCGAGCACCTTCAACGTCGGGTTGGTCGGCGTCTCGAGGTACACCAGGTCGCAGCCGGCGGCGATCGCCGTCTCGATCGCGTCGTGGTCGGTCGTGTCGACCAGGTCCACCTCGATGCCCCACGACGGCAGGAACTCGGTGAACAGCAGGCTCGTGCCACCGTAGGTGTCCTTCACCGACACCACGCGCGACCCCGGCTGCAGTAGGGCGTGCAGCGTGTTCGAGATGGCGGCCATCCCGGTTGACGCCGACGTCGCCGCGTCCCCGCCCTCGAGGATCCGCACCTTGTTCTCGAACACGTCGACGGTGGGGTTGGTGTTGCGGCCGTAGATGTGCCCGTCGGCGCGTCCGGTGGCGACCGCGTACCACTCGTCGACGTCCTCGTAGCCGAACGAGACGCTGTGCACGACGGGCACCTGCGTGGCGCGATCGAGCAGGTATCGGTCTTCGCCTCCCCACACCGCGAGGGTGGCGGGTGCGGGATCGGCGCTGCGGCGGTCGGTCATGATCGTGCTCCTCGTGGGTCGTGGGTCGTGGGTCGTGGACGCGGTCGTGCGCTCAGGGGCGTTGTCGTCGGCGCGGCGAGAGGGACAGCGCCTCGTCGAGCCGGTGGACGACCCCTTCCATGTGGTGGCTGCGGATCTCTGCCAATCGTTGCGGATCGCGCTCGCGGCAGGCGGCCAGGGTGGCGACGATCTCGTCGCGGATCTGGTCGATCTCCGTGTCGAGGTCGAGGTTCGGCAGCATCTGCACGAACGCCCGCGCCGTCTGGGCGTAGAGCTGGTCGTAGATCGAACGCAGCGGACCGTTGGTCAGCAGGTCGAGCACCACGTCGTGGTAGTCGTCGTACAACGGCGCGAGCTCGGTTGCGGAGGTGATCGTGTCCAGCCGGCCGAGCAGCGCCTCGAGTCGTTCGATGATCGCCGGTGGCGCCGGGAGGCGGACGAAGTCGCCGACGAGGTCGGCGATCTTGAGGCGCAGCGCCCAGACCTCGCGCATCGCCTGGAAGTCGATCGTGGACACCGACGCGCCGGAGCCGGGGTTGATCGTCACCAGGCCGTCGTGGGCAAGGCGGTCGAGCACCCGGCGCACGGGGGTCCGGCTGATGCCGAACTGGCGGGCGAGCGCCTCCTCGGTCAGGCGGGTGCCGGGCGGGAGCTCCAGATGGATGATGCGGGCGCGCAGCGTCCGGTAGAGCTCGTCGTTGCTCAGACGGCCGACAGGCTCATCGATCGACGACATCGTGTTCCTCGGAGGTGGTGGGGGAGTCGGGGGGTGCAGGGGAGTCGGGGGGTGCAGGGGAGTCGGGGGGTGCAGGGGGGGCGGGGTGTGCGGCGTGGGTGGAGGGTGGGGGGCGGCGGGGGGTGCGCGCACCGGCTCGCGGGGGATGGCCCGGGCACCGGCGAGGCGTCGTTACGCTAGCGGCCTGACCGATATGCCAGCGGACGTCAGGTTGCCCTTCGATCGAGAGGAGTACGCCGACCGCCTCGCCCGCGTCCGGGCGGCGATGGCCGACCGCACGCTCGAGGTACTGATCGTCGCCGATCCGTCGAACATGGCGTGGTTGACCGGGTACGACGGCTGGTCGTTCTACACCTACCAGTGCGTGATCGTGACCCTCGACGACGATCCGATCTACTGGGGTCGGATCCAGGACACGTTCGGCGCCCGGCGCACGGTGTGGATGGACCTCGACCACATCGTCGCCTATCCCGACTCGTACGTGCAGAGCATCGAACGGCACCCGATGCAGCACCTCGCCGCGACGCTCGCCGAGCGACGGCTCGACGCCCGGCGGATCGGCGCCGAGCTCGACAACTACTACTACTCCGCCGCCGCGCACCGGGCGCTGGTCGACTCCCTGTCCGGGAGCCAGCCGGGTGGTCGGCTCGGTGCCACCCCGAACGACCGGATCATGGACGCGACGGGTCTCGTCAACTGGCAGCGGGCGGTCAAGTCGCCCCGCGAGCTCGACTACATGCGGATCGCCGGGACGTTCGTGTCGTCCGCCCACCGGCGGATCCGCGAGGTCGTCCGGCCCGGGATGCGCAAGAACGATCTCGTCGCCGAGATCTACCACGCGCTGATCAGCGGGACGCCCGACCACGGCGGTGACTACCCGGCGATCGTGCCGCTGCTGCCCACCGGCGAGGACGCCTCGGCGTGCCATCTGACCTGGAACGACGACGTGCTCGAGGTCGGAGCGGGGACGTTCTTCGAGATCGCCGGGTGCTACCGGCGGTACCACGCCCCGCTGTGCCGCACGGTGTACCTGGGTACCCCGCCCGACGTGTTCCGCCGCGCCGAGGAGGCGCTGCTCGACGGTGTCGCGGCGGGCATCGACGTGGCGCGCGCCGGCAACCGGGCGTGCGACGTCGCGGAGGCGCTGAACGCCGCGCTCGCTCGCGCCGGGATCGAGCGCGACCTCCGCTGCGGGTACTCGATCGGCCTCAGCTATCCGCCGGACTGGGGCGAGCGGACGATCAGCTTCCGCACCACCGACACCACCGAGCTCGAGCCGGGGATGGCGTTCCACTTCATGCCCGGGCTGTGGATGGACGACTGGGGCCTGGAGATCACCGAGAGCATCGTGATCCGCGAGGAGGGGCCAGCGGAGGCCCTCGGCGACGTGCCGCGCGAGATCTTCGTCGTCGAGTGAGCGCTGCACGGCGACGCACGGCGCGGTCACCCCGCGTCGAGCGGCGCGGAGGTCCGAGGGGCGTTCCCGTCGCTCAGTGGTCGAAGACCGCACCCAGGAACGCCTTGGTCCGCTCGTGCTGGGGGTCGCCGAGCAGGTCCGCGGGCCGACCTTCCTCGATGATCTGACCCGAGTCGAACATCAGCACACGGTCGGCGACCTCGCGGGCGAACCCCATCTCGTGGGTGACCAGCATCATCGTGGTCGATCCCTCCTCGGCGATGTCGCGCAGCACGTTCAGCACCTCGC
>CAYGLH010000098.1:3208-10087 GCA_964350535.1 uncultured Ilumatobacteraceae bacterium | reverse complement strand
CCACGGCACACCGACGCGCGACACCTCGATGCCCTCGAGGTCCTCGATCTGGTCGGTGGCGACCTGCACCAGTCCGGTGTGCACGCCGAGGCACCCGCCACCGGAGCCCATCGCGTAGGCGCCGGGCGTGGTGAAGTCGGCGATGGTCACCGGGGTGCCGACGATCACCGGGATCTCCGATCCTTGGTAGATCGAGAGGTGGTTGCCGAAGAAGTTGAACGTCGACAGCGCCAGCTCGACGCCTTCGGCGGCGAGCTCGTTGGCACACCGCTGGGAGTCGTCGGGCGTGATCGCCATCTTGCACAGCACGATCTCGATCGGGCGTCCGTTGAGGCCGCCGAGCTCGCTGTTGACGTAGTCGGCAGCGGCCTGGACACCGAGCGAGTACTCCGGGAACGACCCGGCAGGGTCACCCTCGGGGTTCTGGACACCGATCTTGATCGGCTCGCCCTCGGCGGGGCCGAGGTTGGTGTCGAGGGTGACCGCGACGCCGGTCGTCGCCTCGGACCCCTCGTCGTCCGCGTCGCCATCGTCGCCGTCGTCGCTCGGTGTCGGCGGGAGCCTCCGTGTCGTCGGCGGGCTCCTCCATCGCCTCGGAGTCGGCGGGCGCCTCCGTCTCGGCCGGTGCATCCGCGTCGTCCGCGGCGTCGGTCTCAGCGGGTGCGGACGTGTCGTCGGAGCTGTCGCCGTCGTCGTCGTCACCGCACGCGGCGATGAGCAGCGAACCGGCCGCCAAGCCGGCCAGCAGACGCGTCGATCGGCTTCTCGATCGTGGTGTCATGAAGTGGTCTCCCCCATCTTTCTCAAGTCGTCGGCCCGCCTTCGTCGGTGCCGGGCTGGTCGTCTCTCGACCAACGGCGGGTAACTTAACGACTTGTCGTTAAGTAGATCAACTCGGGGGCGCAGATGAAGTTCCACGCCCCCGAGTGACCTGCTCAGAGGGCGATTTTCGGGAAGATCAGCTCCCCGGGCGCAGTTCGGTGCCGGCGACCAGATCGATCGCCGACAGGCGTGGGATCACCTCGTTGAGCTGCGTGCCGTCCCACTGGCTGAGGTTGATCGGTGCACTGCACACCGAAACGTACGGCTGCGGGGCCGTGGCGCAGTTCAGCGGCGATCCACCGAAGGTCGGCATCGTGCCGTCGGTGGACGAGATCGCTTGCTCCAGCGCCTCGCCGGTGACCTCGCCGTCGATCGTCTGCGCGAGCTGCCAGATGTTGACGAGGGAGGTGAACCCCTGCCCGGCGAAGCCCTTGAAGACCTCCGACTCCGGCATGCCGTACTCGGGGCCCTTCGTCTGGTAGACGGTGGCGTCCTCGAGGTGCGCGCCATCGACCGAGTCGAGCGGCACGAGCAAGCCCTTCTCGGTGCCCGTGATGTAGATGCCCTCGGCGAGCTCGCCGGCAGCTGCCATCGCATCGAAGTCGATGCAGGCACCCGACAGGATCAGCGGGATCTGATCAGGCGACCACCCGACCCGACCGAACGCATCGACCAGGTTCCAGCAGTCGGCTCCCTGGCCCGAGAAGATGATCACGTCCGGATCGAACTCGAGCACCTCCGTGGCCTGCGGGGTGGCATCCGGCAGCGCCGGGGCGACCGGCACACCCACGTACTCGAGGTCGGGACGCTCGCCGGCGCGGGACGAGTCGCCCGGCTCGACGCCCTTGATCACGTCGAGCGGCTTGGCCTCGAGGTCGTTGTAGCAGACCACGCCGGGAGGCGTGTCCGCCCACGGCACACCGACGCGCGACACCTCGATGCCCTCGAGGTCCTCGATCTCGTCGGTGGCGACCTGCACCAGTCCGGTGTGCACGCCGAAGCAGCCGCCGCCGGCGCCGATGGCGTAGGCGCCCGGCGTCGTGAAGTCGGCGATCGTGATCGGTGTGACCACGACGACGGGGATGTCGGAGCCCTGGTAGATCGACAGGTGGTTGCCGAAGAAGTTGATCGTCGAGATCGCCAGGTCGACCTCCTCCGCGGCGATCTCGTTGGCGCACCGCTGGGAGTCGTCCGGCGTGATCGCCATCTTGCACACGACCAACTCGATCGGCCGTCCGCCGAGCCCGTTCAGCTCCGTGTTGATGTAGTCGGCGGCAGCCTCCATCGCGACGGTGAACTCGGGGAACGACCCGGCGGGGTCGCCCTCGGGGTTCTGGACCCCGATCTTGATCGGCTCACCCTCGGCCGGGCCGAGGTCGAGGTCGATGATCCCGACGCTCTCCTGCTCGATCTCGCTGCCCTCGCCCTCGCCCTCCGGCTCGGTGTCGGCGGGCTCCTCCTCGTCCATCGCCTCGGTGTCGGCCGGAGCATCGCTGTCGGCCGGAGCCTCGGTGTCGGCCGGAGCCTCGTCGTCCGCCGGTGCCTCGGTGTCGGCGGCGGCGTCGGACTCGGCGGGTGCGGACGTGTCGTCGCCACCGCCGTCGTCGTCATCGTCGTCGCCACAGGCGGCGATCAAGAGCGCGCCGGCACAGAGCCCGGCGAGCAGGCGTTTCGAGGTGGACCTCGATCGTACGGTCATGAAGTTTCCCCCAAGTTCGTGAGACCGGCGCACGTTCCCCCGGGCGCCGGGCGGGCCGTACCGGCCCGCAAGGCAGTAACTTAACGACCTGAAACTAAGTGGTCAACAAGTGTGTGCGAACATCACCGCGGCACGTCTTTCCACGCCCCGGCATCGGCTCGCGGTTCCTTCGGCAGCCCGAGCACGCGCTCGCCGAGGATGTTCCGCTGCACCTCGTCCGATCCGCCCGCGATGCGATAGCCCGGCGCCCCGAGGAGGTGCTCACCCCAGCCGTACGTGCCCCACTCCCCCGTGTCGGCCACGAGGCGCGGGCCGAGGATCAACGAGACGACATCACTCATCATCCGCATGTTCTCGGTCCAGAGGATCTTGCCGAGCGAGCCCTCGGGACCCGGCGTGCCCGAGCGCGCCAGATCGGCGGCGCGACGGTTCGTCAACGACTCGACGCGGTGCTGGATGTACATCTGCACGAGCCGGTCGCGCACGACGGGGTCGTCGGACACGCCGACGTGGTCGGCAGTGGCCTTGAGCAGGCTGAACGTGCCACCGGACGCCGCGCCACCGGCGCCCGACTCCGAGTGGTCGCGCTCGAACCCGAGGGTCGTCAACGCCACCTTCCAGCCGTCGCCGACGTCGCCGAGGCGCAGGCTGTCAGGGATCCGGACATCGTTGAAGAACACCTCGCAGAACGACGAACCGCCGCTCATCTGGCGGATCGGTCGCACTTCGACGCCGTCTGCGTCGAGCGGCAGCATGAAGGCCGTCATCCCCTGGTGCTTGACGACGTCCGGGTCGGTGCGCGCGATCAGTTCGCCCCACTGGCTGAACTGCGCGCCCGAGCTCCACACCTTCTGCCCGTTGACGACCCACTCGTCGCCGTCGCGCACCGCGCGGCACGCCAAGCCGGCGAGATCGGAGCCGGCGCCCGGCTCGCTGAACAGCTGGCAGGCGATCTCCTCGGCGGACAGCAGCGGGCCGAGGAACCGATCCTTCTGCTCGGGCGTCCCGAAGATGTTGACCGTGTTGGCGATCAGGTTGGTCGTGACGCCGATCACCTCATGCCGCCCCGGCGACTCGTACTGGCGTTCCAGGCGGGCGAAGGCGCGGGCGTGGGCGCGGCTCAGACCGAGCCCGCCGTACCGCTCGGGCCACGCGATGGCGTGGTAGCCGCGCTCGGCCTTGGCGCGCAGCCAGCCGACGATCCGGTCGAGCATCTCCTGCTCTTCGTCGTGGGTCAGGTTGTGGAACACGGCGACGTCGAACTCGCCTTCGCCCCACTGGACGCCGTCGGCCGTGCTCTCGGTGCGCGGCGTCCCGTTGGCGGCCAGCCAGGCGCCGGCCTCGGCGACGAAGTCCTCGACCGAGATGTCGGGATCGACGCGGCGTGGAGTTGCGGTGGTGTCGGTCTGGGTCATGGTGTTCCCTCCGGTCCGTCGAGGATCTGCACGTCGCCGGCGATGTAGGCGTCGCGCAGCTGTCGCTTGTTGAGCTTGCCCATCTGGCTGCGTCGGAGGTCGGCGACCAACACGTAGCGGCGCGGGCACTTGTAGTGGGTGAGCCGCTCTCGCAGCCACGCCTCGATCACGGCGGGCGCGGGCGGGTGGGCGACGTCCGCCGGCACGATCAGGGCTTCGAGCCGTTCGCCCATGTCGGGGTCGGGCACGCCGACGCACGCGACATCGACGATGTCGGGATGCTCGACCAGTTGCTGCTCGGCCTCGGCGGGATAGACGTTGACGCCTCCGGACACCACCATGTCGCTGAAACGGTCGGTGATGTACACGTAGCCGTCGTCGTCGATGTAGCCGATCTCGCCGAGCGTGAACAGCCCCGGCGCCGGGTTCGCAGCCGCGGTCTTGTCGGGATCGTTCGGGTAGACGATCCCACGACCCGTCGCGTCGCGGAAGTACAACCGGCCCTCGGTGTTGGCGGGGAGCTCCTGGAGGTCCTCGTCGAGGACCGTCGCCGTGAAGGGCGGGATCGCCCGGCCGACCGAACCTTGGTGCTCGAGCCACTCCTCGCTGCTGATCGAGCAGACGGTGCCCACCTCGCTGGCGCCGTAGGCGTCGCGGAAGACGGGGCCGAACCACTCGATCATCGCCGCCTTCACCTCCACGGGACACTTGGCGCCGGTGTGGGCGATCTGGCGCATGCTCGTCACGTCGAAGCGCGCCTTGACGTCGTCGGGCAGCGCCAGCAACCGCACGAAGTGGGTCGGCACCATCACGGTCGACTCGACCCGGTGCTGCTCGATCGCCGCCAACGTCGCCTCCGGGTCGAAGCGGCCGAGGATCACCGAGGGGACACCGGCGGCCAGCAGCCGCATTCCCGACAGCGGTCCGGTGTGGTACATCGGACCGACCACCAGGTGCGTGCCGAGTCCCGAGAACCCACCCGCGGCGAGCCGCTCGACGTGCTCGGACATCGTGGTCCCGCCAGCGAACATCGTCGGTGGGAGCTCGGTGCCCTTCGGCCGGCCCGTCGTCCCGGACGTGTACAGCAGGTTCGGGAGTGGCACGACGTCGTCGGGCGGGTCCTCGTCGGTACCATCGGCGAGCCATCCCTGCCAGTCCTCGATGCCGTCGGTGTCGCCGCACCCCCAGCCGATGACGCGTCGGACGCCGGCGAGGCGCGCCGCCTGCAGGCCCCGCTCGGCGGTCTCGGGACCGACGAACACGATCCGTGACTCGGAGTCCTCCAGGATGTACGCCGCTTCCTCGGCGGTGAGGTGGAAGTTCACCGGCACCGACGACGCACCGCCGAGCAGGGCGCCGAGGTGGGCGAGCGCCGTCTCGGCCGCGTTCTCGGCGAACACCGCGACGCGTCGGCGCGGCCCGAGGTCCTCGGCCAGCAGCAGGTTGGCGCACCGGTTCAACGTGTCGTCGACCTCGTCCCAGCTGAGCGAGCGGCGCGGATCGACCAGCGCGCTCGTCGATCGATCGTCCGCGGCGACGCGGTCGGTGACGAAACGGGGCATCAGGCGGTCGATCCGCCGTCGACCACGAGGACGTGGCCGTTGATGAACGCGGCGAGGTCGGAGGCCAGGAACAGCGCCGCGGTGGCGATGTGATCCGGCTGCCCGGCGATCCTCAGCGGGTTGGCGGCGATCGTGCGGTCGATGTCGAGTCCGCCCGCTTTCAGCGGCTCCATCTGCTCCTGGACGCCCGGCGTGTCGATGATGCCGGGGGCGATGGCGTTGACCCGGATCCTGCGCGGGCCGAGCTCGTTGGCGAAGGCGCGCGTGAGCGCGACCACGGCAGCCTTCGAGGCGCTGTAGGCGGAGATGTTGGCGCCGCCACCGAGGGCGGCGATCGACGCCAGGTTGACGATCGCCCCGCCGTTCGGCATCCGTGCGGCGGCCTCCCGGGCGGCGCTGTACTGGGCGCGCACGTTGACGTCGAGCATCCGCGCCACGAAGTCGTCGGTCGCTTCGAGCATCGGGCCCGTGGTCGGGAAGATGCCTGCGTTGTTGACGAGGATGTCGAGGCCGTCGTCGCCCGCCGCCTGCTCGATGGCGGCGACGAGCTGGTCGGCGTCGGTGATGTCGCAGACGGCGAACGACGCACCGAGCTCGCCCGCCGCGTCCGCGCCGGCGGCGTCGAGGTCCGCGACGGTGACCACGGCACCCGCTTCGACCAGCCGGGCGGCGATCGCCCTGCCGATGCCTTTGGCCCCGCCGGTGACGAGGGCGCGACGACCGGCGAGGTCGATGAGCGAACTGAGCGATGCGAGGTCCGACACGCCGCGCACATTACCTAACAGTCATTCACCAACGTCAAACCCGGGGGTGCACATGTGCGCCGCTGTGGCGCGGCGCGGTCCGGCGGACCCGGGGTCAGCCGGTGACGACCTCGGGATTGCCATGGCGCCAGGTCACGGCGAGGCGCCGATGGGCGATGCGCCACCCGTCGGAGGTGCGCACCAGGTCGTCCTCGTAGCGGCCGGCGATGACGTAGTTGGGGTCGCCGTCGACGGCGTGACGGACATGCTGGGCGTGCAGGTAGCAACGATGTGTGGCGGTGTCGCCGTCGACGCGGACCTGGTGGGTCGACACCATGTGATGGCTCTCGTCGAGCGGATCGAGCGCCGCCCGGATGCGCTGGGTGATCTCGTCCACGCCGTGCAGCGTGTGGGCGGTCGCGAGATCGGCGGTGGCACCCGGGACGAACACGTCGTGCAGCGTGTCCCAGTCGCGCTCGTCGAGCGCCCAGCAATACCTCACCGCCACCTGTTCGATGTCGCGTTCGTCGCTCATACCAGTGTCCACCCTCCGTCGATCGCGATGTTCTGACCTGTCACGTACCCGGCGCCCTCGGATGCCAGGACCTCGTCCAGGAACATTTCCAACGAAGTCCGCA
>CAYGLH010000098.1:0-3198 GCA_964350535.1 uncultured Ilumatobacteraceae bacterium | reverse complement strand
CCTGTCACGTACCCGGCGCCGTTCGACGCCAGGAAGAGCACCACGGGCGCGACGTCGTCGGGCGTGCCGCGGCGACCGATCGGCACGTTCGCGGACCGCTGCATCATCAGCGGCCCCATCAAGCCGCTCGGCGACGCATCGTTCGGCCAGAAGTGCTCGATCTCACCGGTGTGCATCTTCCGCAGCGTGTCGACGGAGATGACGCCAGGGCTCACGGCGTTGACCCGGATCTGGTGCGGCGCGAGGTCGACGGCGAGGCTGCGCGTGAAGTGGATCACGCCTGCCTTGGCCGAGTCGTAGCCGGTCCCGAGGCACGGCAACATGCCGTCGACCGACGACACGTTGACGATCGCACCGCCCTCGCCCTGGGCGACCATCCGGGCGGCCACCGGCTTGGAGCAGTTGAAGACGCTGGCCAGATTGACGTCGACGGCGCGGCGCCACGACTCGACGCTCTGGTCGAGGATGCTCCCGGCATCGTGGTAGGAGCCGGCGTTGTTCACCAGCACGTCGACGCGCTCGCCCACCGCACCCAGCACGTCGGCGCAGGCGGCAGGATCGGTCACGTCGAGCTCGACCGCGGTGCCACCGACCTGGGTGGCCACCCGTTCGGCCCCTTCGACATCGATGTCCGCGACCACCACGTGCGCGCCGGCCGCGGCGAAGGCGGTGGCGATGCCCTCCCCGATCCCGGTCGCCGCGCCCGTGACGATCGCCGTCTTGCCGTCGAAGTTCTCCGTCATCCTCGTACCTCCGGGTGATGGGGGCGCGCCGCGAGACGCGCCGGTCTGGGTCGCCAGTCTCCCGCCGATGCGATCCGGGCCGGGCCCGTCCCGGAACCCGGGACAGATCCGACCCTGACGGCACCAGCGCTAGCGTCCGCGTGATGTTGCAGGGACCAGTGCAGATCGCGTACGGCGTCGGCGACGTCCGTCGCGCCGCCGCGGAGTGGGCCGAACGGGGTGTCGGACCGTTCTTCGTCCGCGAGCACATCGCGGTCGACGACGTCACGGTGCGCGGCCGCCCCGGCACGTTCGACCACTCGTCGGCCTACGGCTGGTGGGGGCCCGTGATGGTCGAGCTGATCTGCCAACACGACGGCGGCCCGGATCCGATCGTCGGCGCCGACGGCGCCGTCCACCACGTGGCGTACTTCGTCGACGACTACGCCACGGCGGGCGCACATCTCGCCGGGCGCGGCTGGCCGGCGGCGATGACGGCGCGCACCCGCGGCGGCACGACCGAGTTCGCCTTCCACGACGCCCGCTCCGAGCTGGGCCACTACGTGGAGATCTACGAGCGCACCACCGCGCTCGCCGGCTTCTACGACCACGTCCGCACGACTGCGACGACGTGGGACGGCACCGATCCGATCCGCGTCGTGTGATCGCTCGACCCCGCGCTCGGCGTGACGGCGGGCGGCAGGGGCCGAGGATCCGACCGAGCGTCGGCCTCGTCCGGTCGTGTCCGTCACGTGATCCGGCCCGCTTCGTGGTACTGCCGTGAGGTGCCGGTGTTGAACCGGTTCCGGGTGAGCCCGGCGGTGGTCTGGCTGGCGTCCACGACGAGGGTGTGACCCGACACGTACTTGCCGTCATCGCTCGCCAGGTAGAGCGCCGCCGCAGCGATGTCCTCCGGGAAGCCTGCGTAGCCGAGCGGCGACATCGCCTGGATGTGCCCCGCCGCCGTGTCGACGTCGGCGTGGTCGCCCGTGGTGACTGCGGCCGTCATGGCGGTGACGGTGTTGCCCGGCGCGATCGCGTTGACCCGGATGCCGTGCGGTGCCAACTCGTTGGCGACCGACTTCGTGAGGCCGATCACCCCGTGCTTCGCGGCGGTGTACACGTGGGGGCCGAGGCCGCCCATCACGCCCGCGGTGCTGGCGGTGTTGAGGATCACGCCGGACCCCTGCTCGATCATCACCCGCGCGGCGTGCTTGTTCCCGAGGAACACCCCGCGCAGCAGCACCGCCATCGTGTGGTCGAACGCCTCCACGGGCATCGTGGCGATCGAGCCGACGGCGCCGACGACCCCGGCGTTGTTGAACATCACGTCGAGCCGACCGAACTCGCTGCACGCGAGGTCGACGGCGGCGGCGACGTCGTCCTCGGAGGTGACGTCGGTGGCGATCGCCCGCGCCGCGGAACCCAGCTCGTCGGCCAGCGCTGCGGCCGCGTCGGCCTGCAGGTCGGCGATGACCACGTCGGCGCCCTCCGCGACGAACCGCCTGGCGGTGCCTTCGCCGATGCCGCTGGCCGCCCCGGTGATCACCGCGACCTTGCCCTCGAGCCGTCCTGTCATGTCCCCTCCGATGTGTCGTGTTGCGTGCGTGGCGCCGAAGTCGCTCGGCCTGCGTCGGTGACGATAGTTTATGAGCGTTCACTAAGTGCGCGAGAACCGGAGGGAGAGCCGTGGCGACGACCGGGTCGAACGATCGAGCGCTCGACGAGGCGCTCGTACAGCGCCTCACGGAGGAAATGGCAGAGGAGTTCGATCGCCGCGAGCCCCCGGAGGGGTTCCCGGCATTTCCGGACGTCCCCTCGGGCCGCTACACCAGTCCGGAGTTCCACCGGCTGGAGCAGGAACACCTGTGGAGCAAGGTCTGGGTGTGCGCCGGTCGCGAGGAGGATCTCCCCGAGAACGGGAGCTACGTGCTGTTCGACGAGCTCGAGCACCCGCTGATCCTGGTGCGCGGCAAGGACGGCGTGATCCGCTGCTTCTCCAACACCTGTCGGCACCGCGGGGCGCCGGTGGTCCGCGAGCCGTCGGGCACCGTCCGCAACTTGCGCTGCCAGTACCACGCGTGGACCTACGACATCACCCGCGGCGACCTGATCGCCGTCACGGACGAGCGCGACTTCGTCGGATTGTGCAAGGAGGACCGCGGGCTGCCCGACATCCGGTGCGAGACCTGGGGAGGCTGGATCTTCGTCAACTTCGACCCCGAGGCGATGCCGCTGGTCGAGTTCCTCGCGCCGATCGTCGACGAGATGGCGCAGTTCGACTGCGAGGACCTGCGGCTGATCGGCACCGACCACCGCGAGATCGACTGCAACTGGAAGGTCGCCGTCGAGGCGTTCCAGGAGGTGTACCACTTCCGTTTCATCCACGACCGCGGCGGCACCACCCTGCTCGACTCGAAGGGGGCGACGATGAACCTCCTCGAGCACGGCAACTCGCGGATGGTCGTGCCCCAGT
>CAYGLH010000097.1:0-10162 GCA_964350535.1 uncultured Ilumatobacteraceae bacterium | reverse complement strand
GTCGGTACCCGACGGCAGCGTTGCCGTCGCCGCGGCCACGAACCGATAGCCGCGACCGTGGACGGTCTTGATGACCGATTGCGCTCGGCCGCTGTCGCCGACGGCACGACGCGCCGACTTGATCCGGCTGGTCAGGGCAGACTCGCTGACGAACCGGTCGCCCCAGACGTTGTCGAGCAGCTCCTCCTTGGTCACGAGCCGCTCGCGGTGTTCGAGCAGGTACGAGAGCACGTCGAAGACCTGCGGCTCGACGCGCACGAGTGCTCCGGCGAGCCGGATCTCCACCCGATCGAAGTCGACCTCGCACTGCCCGAAGCGCGCAATCACCTCGACCATCATGCACCAATGGAGGGAGCGGGCCGAGCCCGGGCCGGTCGTGGCGAACCTGACCGTGGTTCCCGGCGGTCAGTCTCGGAGCGGCATCGCAGTGACCAACGCCGCCTCCCGGTGCAGCCCGAGCGCAGCGAGCTCGCGGGCGACGGTCGTGCGGCTGGTGTCGTCGCCCACCAGCGCGGCGGCGTGCCGAAGTCGGATGAGTGGTCCGTCGAGCCGCGCGGCCAGCTCCCCGAGGCGGGGTTCGGCGAGTCGGTGGCCACCGAGGTGCACGGCAGCTGTGAGGAGCAGCTCTTCGGCGAAGGCATTGCCGACGGCGCGTGCCTGTGCGGCGTCGTCGAGCAGGGCGTCGATCGCGGCGATGCGATCGACGAGCGTGCCGTCGACCTGGCGGATCGCCCAGAGGAGGTCGAACCGCGCCAAGGTCGGTTCGGTGGGCAGCATCGCTCGGAGCACGTCGGCGTCGACCTTGGCCCGGGCGACGTCGCCGGTTGCGAGCGCGGCGAGCGCCGTCGTCGCCCTGAGCGGCGTGCTCTGGGTGCGGATGCCGACGGTCTCGGCGATCTCGATGAGTGGGTCGAGCCAGTCGAACACCAGCCGGTAGTCGGCGGTGGCGAGCGGTACTCGTCCGGCGGCGAAGGCGACGAAGCGGATGTCGGGTGGGTTCCCGGGGCCGAAGTCGCGGGCGAGTGCGGCCGAGGCCGCGGCGGGGTCGCCGAGCTGGAGCTGCGTGAGCATCTCGATCATGCAGGTCCAGCGGGCGCCCGTTCCGGTGAGCGCGGGGTCGGTGACTGCGTCGAGGACGCGGAACTCGGCGAGCTCGCGCAGTGCCCGTCGGCGCGCGCCACGGACGAGGTGGGCCAACGCGGCGGCGCTGTGCGCCTCGGTCCGGGCAACGGCGTTGTCGCTGTGACGCAGTCGATCGGCCATCGCCAACGCTCGCCCGGCGTCCCGTCCGTCGAAGGCGATGATGCTGGCGAGGTACGACTCGACGAGATCTCTCGCCTCGCCATCGAACCCCGTCGAGGCATCCTCGAGCTCGTCGATCGCCCGACCGTGCTGCCACACCCCGAAGAACCGATAGGTGCCCAGCCGACGTGTGACGTCCGCCGCCGCGGTCGGCTCCAACTCGCCGAGATCGATCGAGGTGAGCGCCTGCGCGGCGTCCTCGAAGCGGCCGAGCATGTAGAGCGCCTCACCGCGTAGGTGGAGGGCGCGCGCCCGGTACTCGCCACCGCGCACGCGTCGCCCGAGGCGCAGTGCGAGCCGGAGGTCGCCCTCGAGGATCGCCAGACCCATCGAGCGCAGGAGGAGCTCGTCGTCCACGTCGCCGTCGGTGTCGACGCGCAGTTGGACGAGCCGCAGCAGGTCGGCGGGTGAGATCGAGTCGGATGCGGCGATGGCATCGGCCAGGCGGGCGCGATGCCGGCGCGAGCGCAGCGGCGTCAGTTGCTCGCGCAGCAGCTCCCCGAACACCGGATGGCTGACGCGGATCCGGGCCGCAGGCCCGACCTGTCGGACGGCCAGCATCCCTGCGAGCTCCAACTCGTCGAGGACCTCGTCGTCGATCAACGCGAACGCGACGTCGAGGTCCAGGTCGCCGGCGATGGCGATCAGTTCCAGTGCGTCCCGGTGCTGGTCGGTGAGCCCGTCGAGGCGGGACTGGACCGCCGCTGCGAGGTCGGGCGGAGCGACGAGATCACCCTCGAGGGTCCAGAGGTCGTGGCGGACGGCGAGGCTCCCCGACGTGATCGAGGCGTCGACCAGTTGCCGGAGGAGGCCCGGGCTGCCGGCGGCGGCCTCGACGAGCGTGGTGGTCGTCTCCGGATGGAGTGGGCCCCCGAGGACCCTCGTGAGCAGCGCGACGAGCTGGTCGGGAGCGAGCACGTCGAGATGGACGCGCGCGATCGTGCCGGCGCTCACGAGGTGCTCGAGGGCGATGTCGTCTGCGCCCCGCTCGACGCGCTGTGTCATGACGGCGAAGATCGCGCCCGACTCGATGAGCGTCGCCAACAGCGCGCTCGACAGTCGATCGATCCGCTCGACGTCGTCGACCATCAGCACGAGCCGCTCGTCGCCGGCGAGGTCGGTGATCGCTGCGCGGGCCCGCTGCAGCAGCGCGGCTCGGGCGAGATCGCCCGGGAGCCCCGTGATGTCGACCACGTCCGACGGCAGGAGATGGGCGAAGGCGGCGAGGGGAACCGTCGAGATCTCGGTGTGACCGTTGATCCTCGCCACGGCGTGCCCGTCGCCGGCGAGACGTTCGAGCAGCGCGCGGGCGAGTCGGCTCTTGCCGATCCCCGCCGCGCCGGTGACCAACACGCCGCCGACCGCCGTACCGACAGCGTGTGCGCCGATCGCCGCGATCTCGTCGTCGCGCGCCACGAGCGGCCAGTCGCCGTCAGCCGTCACGGGGTTCGGCTCGGCAGCCGGACGCTCGTCGTGACCCGCCGGGTGTGCGGGGGTCAGGTCGTCCGGCGCCGGTGCGGTGTCGATCTCGCCGGACTCGGACTCGTCCAGGACGTCGCCGACGAAGCGGTACCCGCGTCCGTGGACCGTCCGGATCAGACGCTGTTCACGACCGCTGTCGCCGATCGCCTGGCGCGCCGACTTGATGCGGCTCGTGACGGCCGAGTTGCTGATGAACCGGCTGCCCCACACCTCGTCGAGCAGCTCCTCCTTGTGGACGACACGGTGCCGCTGGGCAAGCAGGTAGAGCAGCACCTCGAACACCTGCGGCTCGACCGGACGGTGCTCCGTTCCGACACGGACCTCACCGAGGTGTTCGTCGACGACGACGTCGTCGAAGCGGTACACCATCGTCAGAGTCTCGCGGGTCGGCTGGGCTCGGGTGTGCAACGGAGCTCAGGACGGCAGGACACCGAGCAGCCAGAACGCCGGGAGTCCGAGCGCGAACGCGTGCATCACGTTGCCCGTCCGCCGCACTGCCGCGAAGCCGACGCCGACGGCGACGAGCTCGCGGACCGGCGCGGTGTGCACCGACCCATCGCGGGTCAGCAACATCGACGCGACCATCGCCGCCACCGCAGCCGGAGCGACGAAGCTCATCGGTCGTTCGGCCCAGTTCGGCACCGCCTGCCGGCCAAGCAGCACGAACATGGTGGCGCGCAGTGCGTAGGTCCCGAACGCGACCGCACCGAGGACGATCCAGGTGCTCATCGTGCACGCTCCGCATGGGTTGCCGGCCAGCGCGTCCCGACGGCCATCCCGGCGAGGGTGGCGACGAGCACCGAGCTGTGCAGCGGCAGGCCGACCCCGGCGGTCGCGATCACGGCGGCCGCGACCGCGGACGCGACCGCGGCGCCGGAGGTGGTCGACTTGGCGAGGAGCCCGGCCAGGGCGAGTGGCGCGGCGATGCGCAGACCGACCCAGTCCGGCAGCCGGGCACCGCCGACGATGGCGATCGCCTGGGTCAGCGTCCACGACGTGACGAGCAGCCCTGCTGCTCCTGCGAGGTACAGCTGGCGGCCGCGTCCGTCGAGGTCGCCGCGCTCGAACCGCGGGGTGCAGGTGAAGTGGAGCTGGTCGATCACCGGGATCGCCAACAGCAAGCGGCGACCGACCGGCGCCTCGCGGAACCAGGGCGCCAAGGCCGCGCCGTACAGCAGGATCCGTGCGTTGATGATCAGCGCCGACAGGACGATCACGACCGGTGCGGCGCCGGCCTCGATCATCTCGACCGTGCTCATCTGGGCGGCTCCGGCGAGGATCCCGGGACCGCTGAACAGGCCTTGGGCGGTCGTCAGCGACGACGTCCCGATCATCGCCCCGATGGCGAGGCCGAACGGCAACACCCCGAGCACCATCGGCACGATGTCGCGCACGCCCTCCACGAAGGGTCGGCCGTGTTCGGCGGCGACAGCGCCGCGCGCCGGACACCCAGCCGGCTCGACGGCCCGGTCGACGGCGACGACGGTCATGTCGGGGCTCCGACGAGCTCGGCCTCGGGCATCGTCGCGTCGTCCATCCAGGCCGGGACCGGGCAGGTGACGATCTCGCACGCCGAGGGAGCGCGGAAGGTCTCTTCGCTCCACCAGGCCCGATACGTCTCCTCGCCCATGAGTGCGGCCAGCGGTGCGGTCTGACTGGCGTGGGCCGCGAGGGCGGCGCGCTTGAGGTCGAGCTCTGCGTCGTCGAGCGAGCACTCGAGCCCGATGCACCAGCGGCCGACCGATGCCGGCCCGCGGCCGCCGAAGTCGGCGAAGATGCCGAGCTCGTCGTGGAGTTGCTGATGGCGGCGCACGTGCTCGTGGGTCATCGTCGCGTAGAACAGCTCGCCCCGGCCGCGCCGGCGCCACGCCTCGGTGGTCCAGCGGGACACCGCCTTGTGGTCCGGGTGGTTGGTGATGCCGTCGGGCCCGAACGTGACGATCGTGTCGGGCTCGACATCGTCCATCACGTCGGCGATCGCCGCGACTGCGTCGACCTGGTAGGCGAGGTCGCACTCGCCGTCGCGCAGGCCGATGAACCGCACGTCGCGCACACCGAGCACCGCGAGGCTGGCCCGCAGCTCCTCCTCGCGCGCCGCGGCGAACGCGGGCTGGTCGTACCGGGCCGGATCGTCGGTGCCCTTCTCCCCGCGGGTGGCGGTGAGGACGGTGACGTCACCGCCGGTCTCGACCACTCGCGCCATCAGGCCGGCGGAGAGGTAGGCCTCGTCGTCGGGGTGCGCCCACACGCCGAGGAGGCGACGCGGCAGGGGGCGGGACATCGGCAGCAGGACGTTGCCTGCGCTCACGTAGGCGGTCGCCACCCCGGCGGGCTGTTGTGCGGTCGGCTGCTTCATCGTGGTTCCTCCAGTTGTGCCGGTCGAGCTGATGCCTCCGACGGTACGGATCGGGCCGCCCAGGGTCTTGGAGCCGACGTGGAGGGATCGTGGAGGATCGGCGCCGCGGATCTCCACAACTCCACCTGGTGGTCTCCAAGCGTTCGACGGCGGCCTCGCGGAGAGTGGAGCCATGAACGAGATGCCTGTTCCAGCCCCTGACCACACGACGCCCGCGCTGAACGATCGCTACGACGTGGTGATCGTCGGTGCCCGGGCCGCCGGCGCGGCCACCGCGATGCTGCTCGCCAGGCGAGGCGTGTCGGTGCTCGCTGTCGATCGTGCCGCGTACGGCGCCGACATCATGTCGACCCATTCGCTGGCACCGGCCGGCGTGCTCCAGCTCAGCCGCTGGGGGCTCCTCGAGGGGATCACGTCCGCCGGTGTCCCACGCACGTCGACGGTGGTCTTCCACTACGGCCAGGACGAAGTGCGGATCCCCGTCCCCGAGCGTCCCGGGATGGACGGCCTCTACTCACCGCGCCGAACGCTGCTCGACCGCACCCTCGTCGACGCCGCCGTGGAGGCGGGCGCCCACGTGCGCCACGGCGTGTCGGTGTCGTCGGTGACGCACGGTCCCGACGGCCGCGCCGATGGCGTGGACCTCGTGGTCGACGGCGCCACCCGCCACGTCTCGGCGCGCTGGGTCGTCGGAGCAGACGGCATGCGGTCGAAGGTGGCGCGAGACGTCGACGCCCGAACGATCGAACGGGCGGGCGCGACCAGCGCCGTCGTCTACTCGTACTGGGAGGGCCTGCCCGATGACCAGATCATCACCTGGTACGACCCCGGTCGAGTCGTCGGACTGATCCCCAGCAACGGTTCAGCGGTCGTGTGGGCAGGGATGCGGCCCGACGACTTCGAGGCCCAGGCACGCGGCAACCCAGCCGGGGCCCACGAGGCGTTGGTGGCCCGCCGTCCCGAGCTCGCCGAGCTGCTGTCGGGTGCCGGGCGCGTCGGCCGCTACACGGCGTTCGGCGGGATGCGCGGCTGGTTGCGCGACGCCTGGGGCCCCGGCTGGCTGCTGGTCGGCGACGCCGGCTACTTCAAGGATCCGGTGAGCGCCCACGGCATCACCGACGCGTTCATCGGTGCCGAGCTGGTCGCGGACGCGATCGCCGAGGTCGTCGGCGGGTTCGCCGACGAGCCGCAGGCGTTCGGCCGCTACCAGCGCCTCCGGGACGGGTTGGCGTGCCAGATGCTGCCGAACGCCTCGAAGGCCGCAGCGCTCCCGGACGACACCTCGGAGGTGATGGTGGCGTTCATGGAGATGAACAAGGCCCTGCAGGGCGAGTGGCGGCTGATCGAGGAGTGCTTCTCGACGCCGGTGCCGGCCTGATCGCCGGCGCGAGGAGGCGGTGGGCGCTTGCGTCCGGGCGCGTTGACGTGTTCCGGCGGGTGGGGGAGAGTGGTCCCATGGCCGCCCACGATCTGACCACCACTCCGATCCATCTCGGTCTCGGCGCCACCGCCGAGGTGGAGCCGGCGTTCACCGACATGTCCTGGTACGAGGCGTATGGCGCCCGCCACGCCGCCGACGGTGCCGAAGGGCGGCTGGTCAGCATGCACACCTTCACCGAGTCGTGGGACACGTGGGAGATGCATCCGAGCGGCGCCGAGGTGGTGCTCTGCGTGGGGGGCGAGATCACGCTGCACCAGGAGACGGCGGACGGCGCGGAGCACACGGTCACGCTGGCCGCCGGCGAGTTCGCGATCAACGAACCCGGGACCTGGCACACCGCCGACGTCGACGGTTCAGCGACGGCGGTCTTCGTGACGGCCGGGATGGGGACCACCCACCGTCCGCGCTGAGCGCGTTCGTGCGGGCGCGCTCCGGTGGCGGTGGGGTCCACGCCGATCGCTACGGTCAGCGCGCATGGATGGAACGACCCCCACGACCACGGCCGCCCGGCGCCTCGGCGGTGTCCTCGAACCCGTGATCGGACAGGTGTACTTCGCGCCCGAGTGCCACGAGGCGTATGTCGCGCTCGGGTTCGAACCCAGCCCTGGCGACTTCAACGGTGTCGCCGGCCCCGATGGGGTCGCCTACTTCACGAGCCGGGGCTCGCTGCTCGGACAGGTGCCAGGCGAGGTGGTGGCGGCGGCGTTCGGCGTGTTCCGGCCTGACGTCGTCATCCCATCGGTCACGCGTGGCTGGACGCTCACCGACGCACCGACCATCCGCCAGGCCCGCGACGACGGCGCGTTGGCGCACCTGCAGCGCCAGCTCGGGGCGTCCCCCGATGGCCTCGCAGCGGTGTCCGACCTGCTCGAGCGCTCCGCCGGTGCCGTCCGGACGGAAGGACGGGCGCTCACCGCCGGGCTCACCGCGCTGCCGGTGCCGGACCATCCGTTCGGTCGCGTGTTCCGCTCGGGCGACATCCTGCGCGAGTACCGCGGCGACAGCCACATCGCCGCCTGGGTCAACGCCGACCTCACCGCCATCGAGATCGGGCTGCTCACCGAGCTGTACTGGGGGCTCCCGCTGCGCAGCTACAGCCGCACGCGCGGCTGGTCGGACGACCAGTACGACGAGGCCGAGGCGCTGCTGATGTCGAAGGGGCTCATCGCCGACGGGGCGTTCACCGACGCCGGGCGGGCCCTGCGCGAGCAGGTCGAGGTCGACACGGACCGACAGATGCAGCCGGTGCTCGACGCGCTCGGCGACGATCTCGATGACCTGCTCGGCACTCTCGGCGCCTGGGGGGCGACGATCCGCGAGGGCAAGGGCTACCCGGCATCGGGGCCCCACGAGCTCGCCGACGCAGCGTCGCGTTGACCCCCGCGCCGCAGCGAACGCGCTCGGGGAACGCCTCAGAGCGTGACGACGCTGCGGAGCACCTCGCCTCGCTCCATCTTGTGGAACGCTTCTTCGACATCGTCGAGTGAGATCGTCTCGGACACGAAGCGGTCGAGGTCGAGCCGCCCCTGCAGGTAGAGGTCGATGAGCATCGGGAAGTCGCGCGACGGCAGGCAGTCGCCGTACCACGACGACTTCAGCGCGCCGCCGCGGCCGAAGACCTCGATGAACGGCAGCTCGAGCGTCATGTCGGGTGTCGGGACGCCGACCAACACCACCGTGCCGGCCAGGTCGCGCGCCTCGAAGGCCTGCTTGTAGACCTCGGGGCGGCCGATCGCCTCGATGCACACGTCGGCGCCGAACCCGCCGGTGACCGACTGGATGAACTCGACCGGGTCGGTTTCCGCCGAGTTGCACGTGTGCGTGGCGCCGAACTCCTTCGCCCACTCGAGCTTGCGGTCGTCGATGTCGACGGCGACGATCGTCGATGCGCCGGCGAGACGTGCCCCGGCGATCGCCGCGTCGCCGACCCCGCCACACCCGAACACGGCGACCGAGTCGCCACGACCGACGCCCCCCGTGTTGATCGCCGCGCCGATCCCCGCCATGACCCCGCACCCGAGCAACCCGGCGGCCGTCGCCGGTGCGGTGCTGTCGACCTTGGTGCACTGTCCGGCGGCGACCAGCGTCTTCTCGCAGAACGCGCCGATCCCCAGTGCCGGCGACAGCTCGGTGCCGTCCTCGAGGGTCATCTTCTGGGTCGCGTTGTGCGTGGAGAAGCAGTACTGGGGCTCGCCGCGGAGGCAGGCTCGACATTGGCCGCACACGGCCCGCCAGTTGAGGATGACGTAGTCGCCGGGCTCGACCTCGGTGACGTCGGGGCCGACGGCTTCCACGGTGCCCGCGGCCTCGTGGCCGAGGAGGAACGGGAACTCGTCGTTGATCCCGCCCTCGCGGTAGTGCAGGTCGGTGTGGCACACACCGCATGCCTGGATGGCGACGACGGCCTCGCCGGGGCCGGGGTCGGGCACCACGATGGTCTCGATCGAGACGGGCGCACCCTGTGCCTTGGCGATCACTCCACGGACTGTCTGGCTCATGCCGTTTGACCGTAGTTCTCGCGGCCGTCGGGGGTCGCGTTCCCGCACCCCTGGACACGAGCTCGGCATGCGCCGTCCGAGGATCGCCCCGGACATGTGCGGGAACCAGAGCGGGGCGGCGCAGCGTCATACCCTCCATGAACCGACGCATCTCGCTCGCTCTCGGCGTCGCCGCCGTCCTGGCGGTCGCCGCCTGTGGGGACGACGACGCTCCTGCCACCGCCGACACGGCCGCTCCCGACACCGGAGCTCCCGACACCGCAGCCCCGGACACTGCAGCCCCCGACACGACGGCGCCATCGAGCCCTGTCCCCGGTGGAACCGGGTTCCAGCACCCGACCGGCGCCGACGAGGCGATCATCTCCCTGAGCTACCCCGGTGGATTCACCACGGCCCGCTACGGGTTCTCGCAGGCGCCCGCGCTGATCATCAGCGGCGATGGGCTCGCCTACACCGGTGCCGCCGTTCCGGCGATCTACCCCGGCCCGCTCGTCTGGCCGATGCAGGTGCAGACGATCAGCGAAGACGGCATCCAGGCCGTGCTCGCCGCGGCCGACGAGGCAGGCCTCTTCACCGAGGTGGACTACGAGGACGAGACCTCGCAGCAGATCGCCGACGCCCCCACGACCCTCCTGACGATCTCGGTCGACGGCACCACCTACGAGCACGCCGCCTACGCCCTCGGCTTCGGCGCCGGGCCGGAGGGCGGCGACGTCGAACAGTCACCGGAGCGCCAGGCGCTCCAGGACTTCGTCGACGGACTGACCGACCTCGCCGCCGTCGCCGGCGCGGGCAACGTCGGGGAGCCGGAGATCTTCGCGCCCGCCTCCTACGAGATCGTCGCCACCCCGGTCGACGACCTCTCCGCCTACGAGTCCGACGGCATCGAGCCGACGGTGACCGCCTGGCCGACGGATGCCGGCGTCGCACTCGCCGACGCCTCGACCTGCACGGTCGTCGCCGCCGACGCGGTCGGCGAACTGTTGGAGACCTCCACCGAACTGACCTTCTTCACCGACGCCGACATCACCTACGAAGTCTGGGCCCGCCCCACCCTCCCCGCCCGCACCTGCGACACCTGAC
>CAYGLH010000096.1:0-10175 GCA_964350535.1 uncultured Ilumatobacteraceae bacterium | reverse complement strand
GGACGCCCTGCGGGCCGTCGATCGCGCCCGCCGCTCGTCCTCGGTCCGGTTGGTCGGTGTGCACTGCCACATCGGTTCGAACGTCTTCGAGGCGTCGTCGTTCGCCAAGGCCGCCGAGGTGATGGCCGACTTCGCCGTCCCGCTCGACCTGCCGGAGCTCGTGCTCGGTGGTGGCCTCGGCATGGCCTACGTCGAGGGCGAGGCGGCGCCGACGATCACGAAGTGGGGCAGCGCGCTGCTGGATGCGTGCGACGCCCTCGGCACGGTCAAGGAGATCCCCGGCATCCGCACCTACGTGGCGGTCGATGGCGGGATGAGCGACAACCCCCGTCCGGTGCTCTACGGGTCGGGCTACGAGGCGTTCCTGCCCCGCCAGGTGGGGGCGGACCGTCCACTCGACGCCCGCCTCGTGGGCAAGCACTGCGAGTCGGGCGACGTGCTCTCGTACCACGCCGCACTCCCGGCCGACGTGGCGGTGGGCGACCTCGTCGCGATGCCGGTCACCGGCGCCTACGGGCACTCGATGGGCTCGAACTACAACAAGATCACCCGTCCGCCGGTGGTCTTCGTCGCCGATGGTGCGGCCCGTCTGGTGGTCCGCCGCGAGACCTACGACGACCTCCTCGCCACCGATCTCGGCTGAGCGGCCTACGATGCCGCCCTCATGGCATCGGCGACATCACTCCTCAAGCAGGCGTTCCGGCACCTCCAACGCACCGTGCGCGAGGCCGAGCGGGGGACCGGCCGCACGAAACGGCGGACCGAGCCGACGGCGCGCCGGGTCGAGCAGGGCGTCGTGGTCGAGTACACGCCCAGCCTGGACGGCGAGCCCGATCCTGGCGAGGTGGTGTGGACGTGGGTTCCCTACGAGGACGACCCGCGGCGTGGCAAGGACCGCCCGGTGGTGATCATCGGCCGTTCCGGCGAGGACCTCGTCGGTGTCCCGCTCACCTCGAAGAACAAGCAGCGCGGCGACACCGTGCCCGTCGGTTCGGGCGCATGGGACTCGCGCGGTCGTCCGAGCTACGCCAAGGTCGACCGCCTCCTCTGCATCGTGCCGCGCGACGTCCGCCGCGAAGGCGCCGTGCTCGCCCGTGACCGCTTCGGACAGGTCGTCGCCGGCGCCTCGCGCTTCCACCAACTCCGCGCCGCCTGACGCGCCGCGCACATCTCGGCGCGGGTGTCGCGCCGAGCGCGCTCGCCGCCGGGGCCGGGCCGGGGTGGCTCAGGCGAGGAGCTTGGCTTTGGCCGCGGCGAACTCCTCGTCGGTGAGGATGCCGGCGGCCTTCATCTCGCCGAGCTTCTGCAGTTCGGCGATCACGTCGCCACCGCCACCGGCGGGCGGAGGGGGCGGGGCGGCGGCAGCCTGCTGCGCCTTCATCGCGTCCATCTCCTGCTGCATCTGCGCCAGCTGCGCCTGTGACTCGACCGCCGCCTGCTGGGCGGCCTGCTGATCTTGGGCGGCCTGCTGCTTGCCGGCCTGGCGGCGGTTGACCGCGCCGACCGTGGCACTGGCGGTCCCGGCGACGACAGCCGTGCGGGCCATCGTGCCGAGCAGTCCGGGGCGTCCCATCCGTCGTGGCATCGTTCGTGTCTCCTTGTCGAGAATCGTGTGATTCGGGTGGTGGTGGGTTCGGTCAATCGTCGCCGAGCGCCGCGAGCTCGCGCAGCACCTCGTCGACGACGGCGCCGGGGATCCGCATCTGGGCGGCGACCTGCCCGCCGGCGCCGACGATGGCGTCGCGCAGCGGCAGCGCCCACGTGTGCTCGAACACGAGGATCGCCGCAGCGTCGCCCGGGGCGAGGCTCTGCGTCAACTCTTCGACGTCGTCGTCGGACACGAGCGAGTCCAGCGGATCGACGAGCCCGCCCAGCGCAGCGAAATCGTCGTCGTCGTCGACCTCCTCGATCTCGACGAGGGTGAGCGAATCGTCGTCCTCGCGCATCGCCAGGATGCCGTCGATCACGCGGATCGTGCCGGCCTCCGAGAGCCGCTGCAGCTCGGACAGGATGCGCCCGTCGAACTTGGCGTCGGGGAAGTTGATGGCGAGGATCTCGATCGGGCCCGTAGACATTTCGTCATCATGACACGCGCCGCGGCACGGCGCTGCCACCGCGTGGTCAGATCACGAGTCGATCGAGGCCCATCGACTCGCCGTCGATGCCGACCACGTGCGCAGCACCCTCGAACCGGAACGGTTTGCCATCGCGGTCGCCGCCCGCGCCGCCCTCGTCGTCGCCCCGCGCGTCGGCGTCGCGCCCGGTCGCTTCGGCCGTGGTGCTCCCGTCGAGCAGCACTTCGTCGGGCTGGGCGAGCGCCATGATCGCCAGCGCGCGGCGGACCGGTTCGCCCCACGCGCTGTAGGTCATCGCGCCGCTGTGCAACACGCCGGTCGCCACGGGTCCCGTCGAGAGGCCGACCTGCACGGACACCTCGTGACCGTCGGCCCGGCGGGCGCGGGCGATCTCGCCGACGAGTGCGGTGGCGAAGCGCAACGCCTCGGTCGCCCCGCTCGAGGGCTCGGCCATCCCCGCCAGGTAGAGGCTCTGATCGGCGGCGGTGCGGACGCGCTCGAGCCCGTACTCGACGGACAGCCGTTCGATCGCATCGCCGATGCCGCCGAGCAGATCGCCGAGTTGCTCGTCCGAGTCGTGCCCGGCAGCGTCCACGGTGATCGCGATCGCTGTGGCGTGATCGACCGCCGTCCCGTCGTCGGTGAGCTCACCGGTCGCCTGCACCAGCCGTGGCGGCAGCACGCTGAGCAGCAGGTTGCGGGTGTCGTCGAACTCTCGCTCGAGCTCGTCCTCCTGCCGTTCCAGCACCCCAGCGAAGAGCTTCAGTCGCCGCCCGAGGTCGGAGATCTCGTCGTTGCCGAGATCGGGCAGGTCCGGATGCCGTTCGCCGGCGGCGACCGCCGTGGCCGCCTCGACGACCGGACGGACCGGCCGCGTCGTGCGGCGGGCGAGCCACCAGCCGAGCAGCGCAGCGATCGGGATGATGAGGGTGACCACCAGCAGCATCCGGATGCCGTAGTCGAAGAGCGGGGCGCGCGCATCGCTCAACGGGACCTCGGCGACCATCACCCACTCGACGCCCGGCAGTTCGATCGGCGCCGCATAGGCAAAGGTGTCGGTGCCGAGCACGTTGGTGCTCGTGCCGCTGAACTCCTCGCCGTCGAGCGCGACCTCGACGGGTTCGGTCATCACCGATTGGGCGAGGACCGGCGTGTCGAAGCGCTCGATCGCCTCGGCCGACTCGTCGTCGGTGCGCGCGAGGAAGGAGTCGGGGTCCTCCAGCCACTCGCGTGGGGTGCTGCGCAGGAGGTGGTCGCCGCCGACGACGTAGGACTCGCCGTTGCCGAGCCCGACCGCGTCCCAGTCGCGTCCGGCGGTCGAGATCTGGTCGAGCGCATCGACGGAGAGCTCGACCCCCAACCATCCGACGAGCTCCGTGTCGGCGCGGATGGCGGCGACGAAGAAGGCCACGGGTTTGCCGCCGCCGGGGTAGTAGATCTCGAAGTCGGCCATCAGCGAGTCGCCGATGCGCTCGCGCCGGAGGCGGTCGCCCATCGTGATCGCCAGCTGGCTGTCGGCGTACGGACCGTCGAGGAGGTCGGTGCCGAAGTCGATCCGCTTCTGGTTGCTGTACACCACCTCGCCGGTGTCGGCCGACACGAGGAGGATGTCGTCGGCCAGCAGCGCATCGCTCAGCTCGGAGAGGAACGGGTGATGTTGGGCGTGGACCGCGCTGTACCTGGATCCGTCGCCCGCGTCGTCGACCGCGGCGCGCTGCTCGGGGTCGTCGAGCCCGCCGATCGTGTACTGGTACTGGAGGTAGCGCCCGGCCTCGGTGTCCGGCATGAGCTGGTCGACCGACGCGTCGATGCCGCGCGCCGCCAGCGGGGCGACCACCTGGGTCTCGTACCACTCGCGCAGCTCGTCGAGTTGGGCGTCGTCGAGCACGCCGGTTCCCGCCTCGTCGAATGCGTCGGCGAGGTCGCTGAGCGCGGTGGCGACGCCCAGGTCGGAGGCGGTGGCCGAGGTCTGGGTGAGCGTCCGGTTGACGCCGCGTTCGATGCTGAGGGCGCGGCTCTGGCCGATGCCGGTGAGCTGGTTCTCGGTGCCGTCGTTGAGCAGGTTGAGGGCGGCGAAGATGTTGAGCGCGCCGACCAGCAGCACCGACAGCAGCGCCACACCGACGAGCGTGCGGGCGAGCTGGCGTCGCAGCTTGCGGGGGCGGCGCCAGAACGGCAGCCGGGCGAGCTCGGCCTCCACCTCGGCGAAGTCGCGCGACGTCTCCGTCGGTGTGTCGGTGCGAGTTGCCTCTGCGCCGAGTGCCTCCGGTGCGAGCTGGGTCATCGGTCCTCACCGCCGGCGCCGTGGTGCGCATCGTCGGGCCGGCCGTCGAGGCCGGGAGCTCGGTCGTCACCGCCGGCGCCGTTCCGCACCGCCCGGTCGGGCGACGCGTCGTGGATCGCCCGTTCGGCCACCTCGAGCACGTCGCGCTGCTGCTGCCGCTCGAGCAGTCGCTCGATCCGCCGTCGCCACGTGGTCGTGGTGCGCCCGACCGCCTCGGCGAGGTCGCCGTGACGGCTCCCCACCTCGCTCGCCACGTTGCTGTCCACGATCAGCACGCTGCAGTCGGTGAGCGCTTGCAGCACGACCGGGTGGTCGCCCACGCTCACGCTGCCGAGCAGCCCCACCACGTCACCGTCGTTGATCGCCGCGACCACCAGCTGCTCGTCGCCCGTCGATCCGATCGTGCGTACCGCCAGCTGCGCCTCGCCCTCGACGATCAGCACGAGGTCGCGCTGGGGGGCGTCGGAGCGGGCGATGACCTCGCCGACGGCGAACCGCTCCGCACGCGCCGCCTGTCCCAGGCGATCGAGCTCGTCTTCGGGAAGCGAGGCGAGCAGCGGCGACGACGTGAGCGCGGCGCGCAGCTTCGGCGGCGAGTTGGAGTCGTCGATCCCCGCGGTCGGTCCGTCCCACAGGTACAGGTCCTGCGCAGGGCTGGGGAGCGGCACGTTGTGGCGGTGCGACTGGTACCACACGAGCGAACCGAAGTCGCTCTTGACGCGCGGCACGATCGCGTAGTCGGCGACCCACATGTGCACCTCGTAGCCCATCAGCGGGTCGTCGACCTGGACGACCATCGCCTGCGGTGGCGGCTCGGCGAGCACGCCCGGCGTGCTGCGTGCCGCATCGAGCAGCATGTCCTTGGCCAGCGACGGCGCGTTGACGAACGCCACCTGCACCGGGAAGACGATGCGGTGCAGCGCCTGCTCGTCGGTGTAGTTGAGGATCTTCGAGCCGGCGAGCTCGCTGTTCGGCACCACGATCACGTCGCCGTCGCGCGTCCGGATGCGCGAGGTGCGCCAGTTGATGTCGACCACGAGGCCCTCGATGTCGCCCACGCTGATCCAGTCGCCCGTCTGGAACGGCTGGTCGCCGAGGAGCAGCACGCCCGAGGCGAGTCCACTCAGCGTGTCCTGCAAGGCGAAGGAGATGACCAGCGAGGTGACGCCCAGGGCGGTGAGCGCGGCGGAGAGGTCGATGTCCCAGATGCCGGCGATCAACAGCCAGCCGGCGACGATGAAGGTGATCAGTCGCGGCAGCGCGAGCAGCAGCTGGGGGATCGACTGGCGTCCGAGCGGGTCACGGCGTCGCTTGGCGCGGTCGATCAGGATGCGGATGACCGCGAGGACGGCGGCGACCGCCGCGAGCAGCGCCCATGAGGCGACGAGGGCGACCACGACGTTGTCGCGATCGACGTCGAGCAGCGGCACGAGCAACAGCCAGGCGGCGAGTGGCGGCAACAGCCACAACCTGATGATGTGCACCGGTCGCACGAAATCCGAGTCGTGCTGGCGGAGCCGCTCCTCGACCTCGCTGGTGGCGAGGATCACGAGGGGCACCACGACGACCAACACGAGTGCCAGCAGGGTCGTGCCGTTCACGACGCCACCCCGCGTCCGGCACCTGTGCGCCGGCTCATGTGGTCACCCCGTCGGTGAGGGCGCTGGCATCGTCGACGATCCACACCCCGCCCGGCGACAGCTCGAGCGCACGGTCGCCGTCGTCGTCGGCCGACATCGTGAACCTCGACATCTCGAGGTCGGCCGGGAGCAGAGCTCGCGTCTCGGCGCTGACGAGGATCTGGCCCGGCGTGGCGACGCGAGCCAGGTTGTGGGCGATCGTCACCGTCGGCCCCCACACGTCGTAGACGAGGCGCTGCCCACCGGTCATGCCGACCGTGACCGGCCCGGTGTGCACCCCGACCGACAGGTCGAGCTCCTCGCCGGTCTCGGCCCCGATCGAGCGGACGGCGTCGCGGGCATCGGCGGCGAACGCCGCCAGCCGAGGCGCGTGGTCGAGGTACGGGCGGTCGTGGCCGCAGGCCGCGTAGTACGCGTCGCCCACGATCTTGATCCGTTCGACCCCGTGGGCCAGCGCGGTCTGGTCGAGCTCGGCGTGCAGCCGTTCGACGAGGCGGTGGCCGTTGATCGACGACTCCGGGCGGACGAGCCCGGCCAGCCCCTCCACCGTGGCAACGCCGACGGTCACGCTCGGCACGTCGTCGAGGCTGCGCAGCTGGCCCTCGGACACGCGCTGGGCCACGGTCGGCGGGAGCATCTCGCGCAGCAGGCGCAGCCGCTCGGCGCGCGCGTCGAGGACCTCGGTGCGTTGCGCCCGCAGCGTTCCGGCCATCGATTCGAAGCTGTTGGCCAGCTGGTGGAACTCGATCGGGCTGCGTTCGGGGATGTCGATGCCCGGCGGGTGGGGCGACGGCTCGACGGTGTGGTCGGCCTCGAGCGCCCGGGAGGCGAGCCGCTCGCTGATCCGGCGCACGGGTCGGACGACCCGATTGGCCCACCACACGGCGGCGAACGCCAGCAGCGCCACGAAGATCGCGACGCCGACGGCGAAGACCTGGCGGAAGTCGTCGAGGTCGGCGTGGGCCTCCTCCGAGCTCATCCCGGCAGCGATGCTCCAGCCGACGGACCGGTCGAGCGGGGTGATCGTGCCGAGCGTGTCGGCGCTCGTGAACCCGGTGTGGGCGACGACCGAGCGATCCCCGTCGTCCTCCGCCCGCAGCAGCTCGTCGGGCGCGCGGAGCGTGAGGACGGTCGTGTCGCGCGCGGCGATCGAGGCGCGCTGCTCCTCGGTGAGCTCGCCGCGCGCTTCCAGCTCGTCGAGGAAGGCGACCGGGTCTTCGAGGAAGCCGCGCGGCTCGCTGCGCGTCGTGCCGTCCTCACCGACGAGGTAGGTGTCGCTCGACGCCGGATAGCCCGCCTCGGCCCATTCGCCGTCCGCCGTGAGCACGGCGGTGAACGGGTCGCTGTCGTACATCAACACCAGCGCACCGGCGACGTCGTCGCCGGCGAGGACCGGTGCCGCGATCACGCCCGCCGGGGCCAGCTGGGTCGGCGTGAACGACAGGTCGCTCATCGCGGTGCCCTCCCCGGGGTTCGTCATCACCTCCGACGCCGCGTCGGCCAGCACGCTGCCGCTGAACGGTCCGACCGCCAGGCTCGTTCCCAGTTCGGGTCCCTTGCGCACGGAGTACACCACGTCGAGGTCGGGCGACACGAGGAACAGATCGACGAGATCGAGCCGGTTGGTGACCTCCCGGTACATCGGGTGGACAGCGGCGTGGGCGGCCGACCACGCGGATCCGTCGCCGGCGTCGTCGATGTCCTCCGGCTCCTCGACGACACCCGTGTCGACGCCATACGCGAACTGCAACCGCTGCGCCGCCGGTCGGGGGCTGATGATGTCGCGGTAGTCGATGGCGTTGCCCGCCGCCCGCTGCGGGTCGAGGTACGCCGATCCGTACGCCTCGTAGATCGCGACGGTGTCGTCCTGCGGTGGTGGGCCGTCGTCGTCGAGCTCGTCGATGCCGTCGTCGAGCCGTTCGATCGCGACGGCCGCCTGAGGGCTCTCCGCGAGGCCTCGAGCGGTGCGCTCGTAGAAGCCGATCTGCGCGTTGACGTCGAGTCGGGCCGATGCCCGGAGGGCGAGGATGCGGTCCTGATAGATGTCGGTGGCAAGGTCGGAGCCGGTCCGCAATCCGACGACCATCGCCACCAACAGGGAAACGATGGCGACGGTGATGACGGCGGCGGCGAGGCGCGTCGACATCGAGAGCGAGCTGCGGAACGAGCCCTCCTCATCACGCCGACGTCCGAACACGTCGGTCACTGTACGACAGCACCTCGCAGCGACCGGCATCTCTGACCAGGGCCGTCGCCCGGCGCCGGTCGACGACCGGGACCTCCCGAAGTCCCTCGGACGTCGGCGCGGGACGCCAGTAGCCTCGCTGCGGTGATCAGCGACAAGACCTGTGTGCGCATCGGTGTGCTCGGCTGCGGCAACGTCGGTGCGGCCCTCGTCCAGTTGGTGGAGGCCCAGCGTTCGACGGTGCTCGACCGGACGGGGCTCGACCTCTCGGTCGAGCGGGTCGCCGTGCGCAACCTCTCGGCCCAGCGCGACGTCGAGTTGGCCGACGGCGTGCTGACGCGCGACGCACCGTCGGTCGTGGTCGACCCCGACATCGACATCGTCGTCGAGGTCATCGGCGGCATCGAGCCCGCCCGCGAGTTGATCCTCGCCGCGCTGGCACACGGCAAGCCGGTCATCACCGCCAACAAGGAGCTGCTGGCCAACGTGGGCGCCGAGCTCTATGCGGCCGCCGACGAGGCGCAGCGCGACCTGCTCTTCGAGGCGGCCGTGGCCGGCGGGATCCCGATCGTGCGGGCGCTACGCGAGAGCCTCCACGGCGAGCCGGTCACGCGGGTGCTCGGCATCATCAACGGCACGACCAACTACATCCTCACGAAGATGACCGACGCGGTCGAGGCCGGCGGCGACGCGGACTACGGCACCGCCCTCGCCGATGCGCAGCGCCTCGGGTACGCGGAGCGCGACCCGACCGCCGACGTCGAGGGCTTCGATGCGGGCGCCAAGGCGGCGATCATCGCCACCGTCGCCTTCGGGGCAAAGGTGGTCGCCGGCGACGTGTACCACGAGGGCATCGCCGAGATCACGCCCGCCGAGCTGGCGATCGCCAGTCGTCTCGGCTACGTCGTCAAGCTGCTCGGCATCGTCGAGCGCGACAACGGGGAGGTCAGCGTCCGCGTGCATCCGGCGATGGTCCCCAAGACCCACCCGCTGGCGGCCGTTCGCGACAGCTTCAACGCCGTGTTCGTCGAGGGCGGCTTCGTCGATTCCCTGATGTTCTACGGCCGCGGTGCCGGCGGCGCGCCCACCGCCAGCGCGGTGTTCGGCGACCTGGTCGACGCCGCGATCAACCTCCGCCAGGGGACGCACGGATCGCTCGGCGCGCTCACCACCGCGGCGATCAGGCCGATCGACGAGACGCGGGCCGAGTACCTGCTCGGGCTCGACGTCGCCGACCAGCCGGGCGTGCTGCACGCGGTCACCGGTGTGTTCGCCGAGCACGGCGTCAGCATCCGCGTCGCCGAGCAGGAGGGCAACGGCCCCGACGCCCGGCTCGTGTTCATCACGCACCAGGCGCGCGAGGCAGACGTGCAGTCGACCGTGCGCGACCTGCGCGAGCTGGACGTGGTGCGCAACGTGGGCGGCCTGCTGCGAGTGATCGCCGACTGATGCGCTACGTCTCGACCCGCGGACGGGCCCCCGAGCTGGGCTTCGCCGACGTGCTGCTCGCCGGACTGGCCTCCGACGGCGGGCTGTACGTGCCGGCCGAGTGGCCCGCACTGCCGCCGGCGCAATCGGGCACGTCGTACGTCGACCGCGCCGTCGAGATCATGCTTCCGTTCGTGCAGCCGGACATCGACGAGGTCACGCTCACCCACCTCTGCGCCGAGGCCTACGGGTCGTTCCGGCACCCGGCGGTGACGCCGCTCGTCCAGCTCGACCACCAGCAGTGGGTGATGGAGCTGTTCCACGGCCCGACGCTGGCGTTCAAGGACGTCGCCCTCCAGTTGGTGGGGCGGCTCTTCGACCATGTGCTCGCAGCGCGCGGCGAACGCGTCACGATCGTCGGCGCCACCAGCGGCGACACCGGCTCTGCGGCGATCGAGGCGGTCGCCGGGTGCGAACACGTCCACATCGTGATCCTGTTCCCCGACGGCCGCGTGTCCGAGGTGCAGCGCCGCCAGATGACCACCGTCGACGCGCCGAACGCC
>CAYGLH010000095.1:6112-10194 GCA_964350535.1 uncultured Ilumatobacteraceae bacterium | reverse complement strand
ACGACGTCCTCGTCTGCACGACGATCATCGAGTCGGGCATCGACATGCCGACCGTAAACACGCTCGTCGTCGAGCGCGCCGACCTGCTCGGCCTCGGCCAGATGCACCAGCTGCGCGGTCGTGTCGGTCGCAGTGGGTCACGGGCCTACGCGTACCTGTTCCATCCCCAGGACAAGGTGCTCAGCGAGGAGGCGTACGAGCGGCTGAAGACGATCGGCGAGTCGACCGATCTCGGGTCCGGGTTCAAGATCGCGATGCGCGACCTCGAGATCCGCGGTGCGGGCAACCTTCTCGGCGAGAGCCAGTCGGGTCACATCGCGGCCGTCGGCTACGACCTGTACTGCCAGATGGTCACCGAGGCGGTCAGCGAGATGAAGGGTGAACCGACACCCGACGAGCCGGCCGAGATCAAGCTCGACGTACCGACCGACTCGTTCCTCCCGACCGACTACGTCACCAAGGAGGAGTCGCGGCTCGAGGCGTACCGCCGTCTCGCCGAGGTGAGGACCCCGGCCGAGGTCGACGACATCCGCACCGAATGGGAAGACCGGTACGGGCCGCTCCCCGGCCCAGCCGAGGCGCTGCTCCAGGTCGGGTACCTACGTGCAGAGTGCATCCGGCTCGGGATCACGGACGTGCAGATCGGCAGCAACGACGTGCGGCTCTCACCGCTGACGCTGAAGCTCAGCGAGACGATGCGGCTCCGACGGATCGCCAAGGGCGCCAAGTACAAGGAGGACCTGCACCAGCTGGTGCTCCCCCTCCCCCGCCGGGTCGACCCGTCCGAGCACCTGGTCACCTTCCTGCGCGACCTCGTCCCGTAATTGCGTTCCCCGACCACATGCGTGCGGGTTCCGCACGGTGACACCCCAGAACCGCCACGCCTACACTCGAGCTCGATGCACAAGATCTTCACGATGAGCGTCGGGGCGGTGTACCCCCACTACGTGAACAAGCTCGAGCGCAAGGGTCGCACGCAAGCCGAGCTCGACGAGGTGATCGAGTGGCTCACCGGGTACGACGACGCCGAGATCCGCGGCCACCTCGACAACGAGACCACGTTCGAGGACTTCTTCGCGCAGGCCGAGCTGAACCCCGATGCGGCGCTGATCACCGGCGTCGTGTGCGGCGTACGCGTCGAAGACGTCGAGGACCCGTTGATGCAGAAGATCCGCTACCTCGACAAGCTGGTCGACGAGCTGGCCAAGGGGAAGAAGATGGAGAAGGTCCTCCGGTCCTGACGGGCGGCCTCGTCACTCGAGGTCGGCGACGCGTTCCAACCACAGGCGCGCCGGGCCGGTCGGCACGGCACCGGCGCCGGCATACGCCGCCAGAGCGGCATCGCGCTCGAGCTTGGCGGTCTGGGTCGTGCCGAGGGCGCGCGAGGCCGCGGCGAGCCCCAGCCGAGCCGTCGCCAGCTCGAACGGCAGGGTGACGGTGCTGTACAGGGCGACGGCCGAGCGCATCGACTCGCCCGCCTCCTGATCACGCCCTTGGAGCAACGCCACCGTGCCGAGGGCCCGCACGGCGCACGCCCGGCACGCCTCGCTCAAGCCTTCGGTGAGTCCGGCGAGGGCGCCCGCTGCCTCGACAGCGACGTCGACCATCCCGGCGATCGCGGCGACGTCGACCAGCGGGGCCAGAAGCCGCCGTCGCGCCACCTCATCGTTGGCGCGGGCGGCGAGCGCGTCGCGCAACAAGTCGACGGCATCCGCCGCACGGCCCTGTTCGGCGGCGACGCGGGCGAGCCCGGTGGTGGCGTCGGCGCCGCGCGCGTATGCGTCGCGGAACGCGTCGTGCGCCGCGTCGAGGTCGCCGCGCTGGAGGTGGATCTCGCCGATTTCGAGCAATGCCCCGCCGGTGATGTTCGTGATCTGACTGGTCGCCGCGATCCGCTCCAGGTCGACCAGCGTCTGCTCGAGCTCACCCAACCGGCGCCGCAGTCCCGCCCGGTGCACCTCGCAGACGCCGGGGAAGGGCGAGTCCGCGCGCGTCGCGCACCACGTGATCGCCTCGTCGCTCCAGTCCTGGGCCCGCTTGAAGTGTCCGAGCTCGACGCAGGCGGTCAGCATGTTGCAGTACAGGCGGCCGAGCACGTTCGGCGAGACCTCCGTCGTGGCGGCGACCAGCATCGAGCGGTCGATGATCGCCATCCCCTCGTCGACGTCGCCCAACGCCAGGAGGATGCGGCCGTGATCCTGCATCGACTGGGCGATGAGGTCCGGGTCGTCCAGCGTCGCCGCCAACCGGCGGAGTGACTCGTTCACGGCGAGCGCCTCGGCCGGCTCGTCGTCGAGGTGGAGCCGGTACTCGCTGCGCAGGCGGAGGAGCTGCCCGGTCTCGCGACATGCACTGTCGGCTCCGAGGAGATCGGCCGCCCGCTCCATCCACGTCGTGGCCACGATCGGCACGCCTCGGTGCAGGTAGTCGTCGGACAGCGCGATGGCGACCCGCGCTGCTGCGCGGTCGTCGTGCTCGCGGCACGAGCGACGGAACGCCTCCTGGCGGATGGCGATGCACTCGACCAGATCGCTGTCCCACCACGCCGCTTCCGCCCACCGTTCGAGGTCCTCGGTGCGCAGTGCCTCGATGGGGATCCGCGAGTAGGCGAGCCGGGCGTCGCGCCAGCGAGCCTGCGCGAACGCGTCGTCGGCGGACGCGAGCTGCGCGGCATGCTGCGCCGACCCGTCGTCCGCGTCCGCCGCCCCCGCTTCCCGCCCTTCCGCGGCCACGGGCACCCCGGGCCGCGCCTCGGAGTCGGTCACCAACGGGACGAACTGGTAGCCGCGACCGTGCACCGTGCGGATCACTGACTGCGTCCGACCATCGTCGCCCAACACCCGACGTGCCGTCTTGATGCGGCTCGTCAGGGCCGACTCCGACACGAAGCGGTCGCCCCACACCTCGTCGAGCAGCTCCTCCTTGGACACCAGCCGGTCGCCGTGGCGAGCGAGGTACGCGATGACGTCGAGGACCTGGGGTTCGACCTTGATCAGCGTCCCGTGGCGCCGAAGCTGGTACGCGCCGAGATCGAGCTCGTACGCGCCGAAGTGCAGCACTGCCGAAGTCTTGCACGAGCGCGCGCCCGCCCGAGGCGTGAAATCCGGCGGGCGACCCTGCACGACGCCGATGGAGGTCGGCTCAGGCCGATTCGCGCTCCATCGACACCGCCATCCCCGGGAGCTCGACCCAGGGCTGACGGTCGATGCACCAGGCCTCGACGGTCGGCGCGAGGTCGGACGTGTCGTCGAGTGTGCCGACCTTGACGGCGATGACGCCCTCGGTGAGCACCAACTCGGACACGATCGGCGAACCACACGCGCCGCAGAACCGCCGACGCACGTACACGCCGTCGTCGTTCTCGCCGGTCTCCTCGTACGTCGTCAGGTCGCCCGTGACCGCCAGCTGCGACTCGTGGGCGACGAGGTTGAGCGAGTACGGCCCGCCGCTCTGGCGCTGACAGTGCTTGCAGTGACACACCACCACCGCGATCGGGTCACCGCTGACCTCGTAGGTCACGTTCCCGCACAGACATCCCCCGGTTCGGCTCATGCGAGGACAGTAGCCCGGGCCTCCACAACGCGAGTGCTCGCGCCGGTCGTCGTCCGACCTCGCTCGCTGGGCGGGCGGCGACGCGCACCTGTAGCGTTTCCCGCCGTGAACCGCCGACGCATCACGATCCCCGCTGCCCTGCTGCTCACCGGCCTCGCCGCCGGGTGCACCACCTTCGACAGCAGCGACACCGCAGCCCGCGTCGGCGACGACACCCTCGACACCGACACCCTGACCGAACTGGTCGAGATGTTGCCCAGCCCCACCACGGGCGCGCCCGGCGACCCGAACAACGCCAGCGACGTGCGCAACGGGATCACCCTCTGGGTGCAGGCCACGGCGATCGACCAGTACGTCGACGACGAGGGCATCGAGGTCACGGACGACGACGTCGCCGCAGCCCAGCAACTGCTCGACTCCGCGCTGCCCGGTTGGACCGACGGTCCCGAGGGCGCCCAACAGGTGCTCGTCGACTACTTCGCGGCCAGCAACGCGCTCTCGATGATCACGCCCTGAGGCCGGCGCGGCGG
>CAYGLH010000095.1:0-6102 GCA_964350535.1 uncultured Ilumatobacteraceae bacterium | reverse complement strand
TGCCCGAGGCCGACGACGCCGAGATCATCGAGTTCTACGACCGTGGTCCCGAGGCGAGCGGCATCACCTGCGCGGCCCACATCCTCGTCGAGACCGAGGACGAGGCAGCCGAGATCCTGGCCGAGCTCGAAGCCGGCGCCGACTTCGCCACGCTCGCCAACGAGCGCACCACCGATCCCAGCGGCCAGTCCACCGGCGGCGCGCTGCCCTGCACCTCCACCGCCGGGTTCGCCCAGAGCTATGTGCCCGAGTTCGTCGAGGCGACGATGGCGCTCGGCGTCGGCGACATCAGCGATCCGGTGCACACCGACTTCGGCGTCCACATCATCACGCTGCGGCCCTACGACGACGCGATCGCCGAGGAGCTCGCCTCGTACTTCGCCTCGCCGGACTTCCGCATCGCCCAGGCGCTGTTCGCCGCCGACGTGTCCGTGAAGCCCCGCTTCGGCACGTTCACCGACGAGTTCGTGGTCGCCCCGCTGGGCTGACCGGCCGCACCGTCGACCGACCGCGCGAGACTGCCGCGATGGCCAGCGCCCCGACCATCACGATCGTCGGCCTCGGCCCGGGAGCCGACGACCACGTCACGAACGAGACGCTGGCGGCGATCGAGCGCATCCCCGCTCGGTACCTCCGCACGTCGGTCCACCCGTCGGCGCACCTCGTACCGGGGGCGATCACCTTCGACGACCGCTACGAGTCCGCCGACACGTTCGAGGACGTGTACCTCGGCATCGCCGACGACCTCGCGTCGGCGGCCACCGAACACGGTCACATCCTCTACGCCGTACCCGGGTCGCCGCTGGTGTTGGAACGCACCGTCGAGCTCCTCCGCCGACGCGACGACGTCACCTGCGTGCTCCTTCCGGCGATGTCGTTCCTCGACGTCGCCTGGGCACGGCTCGCCATCGATCCGATCGACGCCTCGGTGCGGCTGGTCGACGGTCACCGCTTCGCCACCGACGCAGCAGGCGAGCGCGGCCCGCTCCTGGTCGCCCACGCCCACGCCGACTGGGTGCTGTCCGAGATCAAGCTCGCCGTCGAAGGCGCATCGGGCGACGAGGCCGTCACCATCCTCCAGGCACTCGGCACCGACGACGAACGGATCGTCGACACCACGTGGGCCGAGCTCGACCGCACCGTCGAAGCGGACCACCTCACGTCGCTCTACATCCCGCGACTCGCCGCCCCCGTCGGCGTCGAGTACGTGCGTTTCCACCAGCTCGCCCGGACGTTGCGCGAGCGATGCCCGTGGGACATCGAGCAGACGCACGAGTCCCTCGTGCCGTACCTCCTCGAGGAGAGCTACGAGGTCGTCGATGCCATCCACGGGCTCGACGCCGACGACCCGAGCTCGGACGAGCACCTCATCGAGGAGCTCGGCGATCTCCTGTACCAGATCGAGTTCCACGCCACGATCGCGGAGGAGGAGGGCAGGTTCACCATCGCCGACGTCGCCACCGGCATCCACGACAAGCTGGTCCGTCGCCACCCGCACGTGTTCGGTGAGGTCGACGTCGAGAGCACCGACGAGGTGCTCGCCAACTGGGATGCGATCAAGCGCGCCGAGAAAGGACGCACGTCGGTGTTCGACGGCATCCCCCGCTCGATGCCGGCGTTGTCCTACGCCGCGAAGGTGGGCAAGAAGGCGGCCAAGGCGGGATTCGACTGGCCCGACGCGGCGGGACCCGACGCGAAGGTCGACGAGGAGCTGGTCGAGCTGCGCGAGGCGGTGGCCGGCGAGGGCGCGGCCCGCACGGCCGAGGAGCTCGGCGACCTCCTCTTCGCCCTCGTCAACCTTGCCCGGCACCTCGACGTCGACGCCGAGCTGGCCCTGCGCGCCGCCACCGACAAGTTCCGCGACCGCTTCAGCGCGGTCGAACGACTCGCCGCGACGCGCGACATCGATCTCACGTCAGCCGACCTCGCAGCGCTCGACGCCCTCTGGGACGAGGTCAAGTCGACCCGCTGACGGATCACCCGGCGGCGAGCGGGTGACGGTGGCGGGCGGCGGCGCTCGCATCGTCCAGCGCGTGCCCCAGCTCGACGAGGTCGCGATCCGGCAGTCCGACACCGAGGCCGGGGACGACGACCTCACGGTCGAGCGCGATCTGTCGTCGAAGGATGCCGTCGAGACGGTCGAGGTCGTCGTCGAACCGGTCGGCGGCGTCACTCTCCAGCTCGCGCAGGAGGCGATCGGCGGCGCGGCGATCCTCCTCGGACAACTGGACCGCCTCGTGGGTCGGTTCCGACGAGTCACGTCGGAGCCGCTCCTGCGCGATCGGGTACAGCACGTCGCCGGTCACGTCGTGGTAGGCGCGCACCGTCGCGCCCAGCCGGTCGATCGCGCCGCCACGCTGCGGACACGGATGGTGCGGGAGGTCGTCGAGCGCACCGATCACCTCGTCGTGCAGCTCGACCAGCGAGGCGAACGGTGCCGCATGATCGTCGGTGGCGTCCGATGCGTCGATCGATGCACCAGCCGTGCCACCTCCGGACATCGGCGTGGCGGCGCCGGTCGGGGGTTCGACCGGGGTGTCCGCCAGCTTCTGCGCCGGCCAGGCGCCAGACCAGGTCGAGTCGCTGCTCCAGTCGGGTTGCTTGGTGAACTGGTCGTCGTCGAGGACCACCTGGCCGCTGCGGATGTCGGTGATCGGGGCGACCGGCACCGGGATGGCGGGGGTGGTGTTCCCGGCGCGGTGGCGCACGTCGTCGGGGAAACGCTGGAGCACGCTGTCGATCACCTGCTGCTGCTGGGTGGCGAGGAAGCAGCGGGCACCGTCGGCGACCGTCCCGGTGAGGGCACGCACCGCTTCGACATCGGCGTCGGTCCCGCCGCCGGACTGCAGGGCACCGAGCCGGTCGGCGATCGCCAGGCCGTCGGACTTGCACGGCTCGCACTGCCCGCAGCTCTCGACCGCGAGGAACCGGGCGACGCCGTGGGCCACGGCGACCACATCGACCCGATCGTCGTACACGGTGAACCCGGCGGCGCCGAGGCCCGACCCGATGCGCGCGAGGTCCTCGTAGGTCATCGGTGTGTCGAAGTGTTCGGCCGGGATGATCGGGTTGGCGACCCCGGACAGCGCGGCGACGAGACGACGGCCGTCGGCGGCCCCGCCTCCGATGGCGTCGAAGGCATCGGCCAGCGTCGTTCCGAGCTCGAGCTCGGCGACCCCGTCGTGGCGAGTACTGCCCGACACCGTGCACACCACGGTCCCGGGGCTGTCGTCGGTACCGAGACGTCGGAAGCGGTCGGCGCCGTGCTCGACGATCGACGGCACGTTGGCCAAGGTCTCGACGTTGTTCACCAGTGTCGGTGGCAGGACGTCCGCGGCCTCGTCGACCAGACCACCCCGGTACGGCGGGGCGACCCGCGGGAACGGCTGGCGGCGTTCGAGCACCTCGAGCAGCGCCGTCTCCTCACCGAACAGGTACTCCTTCGGGCCGAGGGCGATGCCGATCGACACCTCCCCGGACAGGCCGACGCCGTCCAGTTCCTCGATCGCCCGGGCGACCGCCTCGATCTCCCGACGGAACGATCCCTTCATCGCGACGACGACGCGATCGGCGCCCACGGCGTGGGCGGCGATCAGCGCACCCTCCAACACCTTGTAGGGATTGGTTCGCAGGAGGGTGCGGTCCTTGAACGTTCCCGGCTCACCCTCCGCGGCGTTGACGACGACGCGCGGCGCATCGGCCCCGGCGCGTTCCTCGGCGACGGTGCGCCACTTCGTGCCCGTCGGGAACCCACCGCCACCGCGACCGCGCAGCCCGGCATCGGCGACCTCGTCGATCACCGCCGACGGCTCGGCACCGCGCGCCGCGGCCAACCCGCGCCCACCACCGGCCTCGAGATGATCGGCGAGCGTCCGGCTCGGGACGCGGTCGAGGATTCCGTCGAGCAACTTCATGGACCGGGCGTACCCGGAGGGACCCGCCGCCACACATCGGCGTTTCCGTTCGGGTGCGCCCGGGTACATCCCGAGGATGACGACAGTGCCCGGAGCCGACCAGTGCCCGCCGACCTGACCTGGCTCGAGATCGTCCTCAGAGTCGGCGCGGGCGCCGTGCTCGCCGGGTTGGTCGGGATCGAACGCGAATCGGCGGGCCAGGACGCCGGCTTCCGCACGCACCTGCTGCTCGGGCTGGGTGCGGGACTGTTCGGCGTCGTCTCGGTCGGCGCCTTCGACGACTTCATCACGTCGAGCGCCTCGTCGACCAACGTGCGCGTCGACGTCACCCGCATCGCCTCGTACGTCGCCGCCGGCATCGGCTTCATCGGCGGCGGCGCGATCCTCAAGCACGCCGGGACGGTGCGCGGCATCACCACCGCGGCGTCGATCTGGGCTGCCGCCGCGATCGGGCTGGCGAGCGGGCTCGGCGCGTGGGTGGCGGCGATCGCCGGCACCGTCGTGGCGATCGTGGCCCTCGCCGCCCTCCGGCCGCTGTCGCAGTGGATCGGACGCCGTGCTCGTGTGCCGAACTCCCTCGTCGTGGTCATCACCGAGCGATCGGCGGCGACCGCGGTGCTCGAGGTGGTCGAGGATCCACAGGCGCCGCCCGTCCGGTCGGTGACCATCGGCGACGCCGAGAGCGGTGACGCGACGCAGGTCGACGTCGTGTACTGGAGCTGGCCGGCCGACGACGTGCTGCAGGCCCTCCGTACGCGCTTGGCCGGCGAACTCGGCGAGCGGCTGGTGTCGATCTCCGGTCACCCGTAGGCGCAGCTCCCGTCGACCGTCACGATCGCCCGGCGCCGACGACCGTCCCCGACCGCCCGCCCGCCGGCTCTCGACTCAGGTCACCCGGGCGTCGTCCACCGTGTTGCTCTCGTCGAGCACGACCCGTTCGACACGGTCGTCCTCGTCCACCTCGAGGATCACCGGATGCATCCCCAGTTGGGTGGCGGCCACGCGAGCGACCTCCTCGCCCTGCTCCTTGCCGCCGCGCAGACGGTCCATCCACGTGCGGTGGCCCAGCGGGTGCGGCATGAGGACGGCGTCGATCTCCACGTCCTGCAACACATCGAGGATCGCGGAGATCGACGGCAGGGTCGCCAGGAACGCCGAGGACGTCACGCCGGCATCGGCGAAGGCGCCGAGCTGCTCGATCAGGTGGCCGTGGCTCTCCGGGTCGAGCTCGTCAGGCCGGAGCGGCCCCTTCGGATGGGGCGTTTCGCTCCAGTACTCGCTCGAGCGGTCGTAGAGCACGACGTCGGTGCCGTACGTCGACGCGATGGCGAGCGCCGCCTCCCGGCCGCGCCGCATCGAATCGTCATCGGCGTCGGTCGGGACGACGAGCCGCCGCACCCGCGACAGTGCATCGGCGGCGTCGGCGGACAGCGAGAAGGTCGTGCCGTTCGTCGAGACGGTCGAGCGGTCGCGTTGATCCATGGTTCACCTCTGGTGGCTTCGGGTCAGGATGCGCGAAGCGTTCCCGGCGACCACGGGTGCGAAACGTTCACCGCCCCGTCACACGGGCATTCCGACCCGGGCCGCCCCGACCGGTACGTTGGCGGCCATGAGTGAGATCCTCTCCATTCTCGGCCGCCAGATCCTCGACTCCCGCGGGAACCCCACGGTCGAGGTCGAGGTCACACTCGACTCCGGGGCCACCGGTCGCGCCGCCGTCCCGTCGGGCGCCTCCACGGGCGAGCACGAGGCGGTCGAGCTGCGCGACGGCGGCGAGGCGTACGGCGGGAAGGGTGTGACCAACGCGGTCGCCTACGTCAACGACGAGATCGCCGACGCGCTCGAAGGGTTCGACGCGCTCGACCAGCGGTTGATCGACCAGGTGATGCTCGACCTCGACGGCACGCCGAACAAGGCCCGGCTCGGGGCCAACGCGATCCTCGGCACGAGCCTCGCCGTCGCCAAGGCTGCGGCCATCGAGCTCGACACGCCGTTGTACCGCTACGTCGGCGGCCCGAACGCCCACGTGCTGCCGGTCCCGATGATGAACGTGCTGAACGGCGGCGTCCACGCCGACAACTCCGTCGACTTCCAGGAGTTCATGATCATGCCGATCGGCGCAGCGAGCTTCTCCGAAGCACTGCGCTGGGGCACCGAGACGTACCACGTGCTGAAAGGGCTGATCCAC
>CAYGLH010000094.1:0-10332 GCA_964350535.1 uncultured Ilumatobacteraceae bacterium | reverse complement strand
AGGCGTTCGGCATCGGCGCCGGCCAGCAGAACCGGCTCGACTCGGCGCGGATCGCCGCCGACCGGGCGAGCGGCCGGGCCCGGTTCGGCGTGTGCGCCAGCGATGCCTTCTTCCCGTTCCGCGACGGCCTCGATGCCGCTGCGGAAGCCGGCGTGAGCGCCGTGATCCAACCCGGCGGATCGGTGCGCGACGACGAGGTCATCGCGGCCGCCGACGAGCACGGCATCGCCATGGTGTTCACCGGCGAGCGGCACTTCAGGCACTGAGGCACGACCATGTCGAGCGGCGCGTGTCAGGCGGGGACCCGCTGAGGTGGCCTTCCTCCGGCGTCGCACCGCACCGCCCGCGCCCGCGGTCGCTCCGGCGTGCAACCTGTGCGGTGGCGAGTCGTTCGACGATGTCGGCATCAGGACGGCCGTGCAGTGCACCGGGTGCGGTTCGCTCGAACGGACGCGCCTGATCAAGCTGGTCGTCGACCGACGCGACCTGCTGCACCCCGACACCCGGGTGCTGCACCTGGCGCCGCAGCCGGGTCTCGCTCGCGCGTTCGAGCGCGTCGCCGGCACCAACTGCCGGTTCGCCGATCTCGACCCGACCGGGTTCGCCGACGTGCCACGGGTCGAGCGCCTCGATCTGTGCCGTGACCTCGAACAGATCGCCGACGGATCGTTCGATCTGATCGTGCACTCCCACGTGCTCGAGCACGTGCCGTGCAACTACACCTACGTGCTGTTCCACCTCCACCGCGTGCTCAGCGAGACGGGCACGATCGTGTGTTGCATCCCGTTCGCGCCCGGCCACTACGGGAGCTCGACGGCGCCGGAACTGACCGCCGAGGAGCGCACCGAGCGGTACGGCCAGTGGGATCACGTGCGCCGGTTCGGCACCGCCGACCTCGACCTCTCGCTCGGCCGCGTGTACGCGCTTCCGTCCGAGTACGACGCGCGCGACCTGGCGCCCGAGGCCGCCCTGCTGGCCGCCAACGTCCCGCAGCACGCCTGGACCGGGTTCACGCCGCACAGCGTGCTGGTGCTCGGCAAGCACGACTACGCGCTGCGCTGAGCGCCGCGCAGGGCGTCGGGGCGGTGTGAACCGGCCATCGTGACTCGACGCGTCGTGGATAGCCTGCCCTGGACCTATGGCGCGCATCTCGCAACTCCTCGGACGGGGCACGACGCTCTCGTTCGAGTTCTTCCCGCCGAAGACGGCGGGCGCGCAGCTCACTCTCGGGCGCACGGTCGCCGAGCTCGAACAGCTGAGCCCGGACTTCGTCAGCGTCACCTACGGCGCCGGCGGCTCCGACCGGCACCGCACGGGCGACGTCGTCACCTGGATGCGCAAGGAGACGACGCTCGAGCCGATGGCCCACCTCACCTGCCGGGGCCACACCCGCAACGACGTCGCCGCGCTCCTCGTCGAGTACCGGCGGATCGGCGTCGAGAACATCCTGGCACTGGGCGGCGACCCGCCGTCCGACGGGCGTCCGGAGGCCGGTGACTACACCTACGCCAGCGACCTCATCGAGGACGTCAAGGCGAGCGGCTCGTTCTCGATCGGTGTCGCCGCCCACCCCGAGGTCCATCCGCGCTCACCCGACCGTGCCAGCGATCGCCGCCACCTCGCCGACAAGTTGCGCGTCGCCGACTTCGCGTTGACACAGTTCTTCTTCGAGGTCGACCACTGGAAACGCCTCGTCGACGAGCTCGACCAGCTCGGCGTCGACAAGCCGGTCGTCCCGGGGATCATGCCGATCGGCAACAAGGCCCAGGTCAAGCGGATGGCCGACATGAGCGGGGCCGGACTCCCCGCGTGGCTCGCCGACCGGCTCGACGCCACCGACGACGCCGAGGAGGTCGCCCGCATCGGCATCGACGTGGCGACACAGCTCTCCGCCGACCTCGTCGAGGCCGGCGCGCCCGGGCTGCACCTCTACTCGCTGAACCGTCCCCAGGCGGTCACGCAGATCTGCATGAACCTCGATCTCCGCGCCAGCTGAGGAATACTGGATTTCGATGACGGTGGAGCGCGAGGCGGTGCAGGGCATGGTGCGCCCGACCCTCCCCTCGGTCCCCTCCGACAAGATCAGCCAGGTCCCGTACCTGCCCGGCCTCGACGGCATGCGCGCCCTCGCCGTCGTCGCGGTGATGATCTACCACGCCAACAGCGACTGGCTGAAGGGCGGGTTCCTCGGCGTCGAAGTCTTCTTCGTGATCTCCGGCTACCTGATCACGCTGCTGCTGATCGCCGAGCAGGAGCGCACCGGACACATCGATCTCGGCCAGTTCTGGCTGCGGCGCGCCCGCCGACTGCTCCCGGCGCTCGGCGTGCTGATGCTGCTGCTCACCCTGTGGACGGCGCTGTTCGAGTCCGATGCCCTGGGCAAGCTCCGTGGCGACGTCCTCGGCGGGATCTTCTACATCTCGAACTGGTACCAGATCTTCATCGGCGCCGGATACGCCGCGACCAGCGACTTCGCGCCGTTGCGCCACTTGTGGAGCCTCGCGGTCGAGGAGCAGTTCTACATCGTCTGGCCGCTCGTGATGCTGCTGCTCCTCCGCAAGGGACCGCGCCGGATCAGCGACACGGCCCGCTGGCTGTTCCTGGCGTCGCTGGTGGTCACCGTCGTGGTCGCGCTGCTGTACCACCCCGGGCCCGTCGGCACGGTGACCGAGACGCCCGAGGCGTACTGGCAGATCTTCGGCCGCGACATCTCCAAGGCCGATGCGCTGTACCTCTCGACGATCACTCGGTCGAGCGGGCTGCTCCTCGGGTGCGCGTTCGCGATGGTCTGGCGCCCGCACGCGATCATGCGCGGGCCGCTGCGCCACAAGGCGGGTCTGCTCGACCTGTTGGCGATCGTCGGGCTCGGCGTGCTCACCGTGATGTGCTTCACGGTCGGCTTCCTCGATGCCGACGGTGCTGACCCGCTGCTGTTCCGCGGTGGCTTCTTCGTGGCGTCGGTTGCCACGCTCATGCTGATCGCCGCCGTCACCCACCCGGCGACGGTCACGTCGAAAGCCCTGGCGACGCCCGTGCTGTTGTTGATCGGCACACGGTCGTACGGGCTGTATCTCTTCCACTGGCCGATCTACCAGGTCATCCGGGACATCGCCGGGAACAAGCTGAAGCCGCACGAGTTCCTCCTGGCGATGGTCGTCACGGCGATCATCACGGAGCTGTCGTACCGGCTGATCGAGACGCCGATCCGGCGCGGCGCGATCGGCAAGATCCTCAACCGCGCCCGCGGTCATCACGCTGCCGATCGTGGCAAGATCGCCGTCGTCACCGCGATCGTCAGCGCCTTGACGCTCTTCGCCGGGGCGCGACTGGCCACGGCCGATCTGATCCAGAACGAGGTGCAGCAGAGCCTCGAGGAGGGCGCCTCGGCGGTCTGCGACGTCGTCAACGACCCCACATGTTCGAACACGGGTGCCGCCAGCGTCGACGCCGAAGAAGCGGTCGACGACGGAGCTGGGACCACCGACCCGGCGACGACCGAACCGGCCGTGGACGGCGAGGGCGGCACCGAGACCACGGCGCCCCCCGACCCCGGCGCGGAGACGACGGTGCCGGCGCCGGAGACGACCGCCGGACCCACCACCACGCTCGGTGCCACCGACCCGATCGCGAGCCTCGCGCTGGGCGACTCGGTGATGTTGGGCGCGGCCCCGCAACTCAGCGAGCGCGGGTTCACGGTCGACGCCGCCGAGAGCCGCGCCTTCATCAGCGGCCTCGACACGGTGCTGAACCTGCAGCAAGCGGGCCGCCTCGGCGACCAGGTCGCGATCCACCTCGGCACCAACGGCCCGATCGGTCAGGGCGACATGGACCGGATGATGGAGGCGTTGGCCGGGGTGCCGGTCGTCGTGCTGCTCACCAACGACGTCGATCGTGACTACACGGCCGGCAACAACGCCACGATCTACGCCGCCGTCAACGCCTACCCGAACGTGCACGTGCTCGACTGGCAGGGCCTCGCGCCGAGCTGTCCGGGCAACTGCTTCTACGACGACGGGCTGCACCTGCGGCCCGACGGTGCGGCGTACTACGCACAGCTGATCCAGGACCGGTTCGCCCAACTGAGCTGACCCGCGCGACGCGGCCGATCTCCCGTCGGGGTGCCACGGAATCAGCTCGGGACGGGGCGATACTGGTCCGTTGATGTCCGCTCCTGCCTCGGTCGAGGCACCTCCGGTCGCGGTCGAGGACCGCGTGCACATCAGTCGGGTCCCGTACCTCCCGGGCCTCGACGGCATGCGCGCGTTCGCCGTGGTCGCGGTGATGGTGTACCACGCCAACAGCGACTGGCTGCCCGGCGGGTTCCTCGGGGTCGAGATGTTCTTCGTGATCTCCGGCTACCTGATCACGTTGCTGCTGATCGCCGAACGGGAGCGGAACTACACGATCTCGCTGAAGCACTTCTGGATCCGTCGGGCGCGTCGCCTGCTGCCGGCGGTGTTCACGATGATGGGCCTCGTCACGCTGTGGACGGCGGTGTTCAAACCGGACGCGCTGGGACAGTTGCGCGGGGACGTGATCGCCGGGTTCTTCTACGTGTCGAACCAGTACCAGATCTGGGTCGGGCTGGGGTACACGGCGGTGGGCGACTTCGCGCCGCTGCGCCATCTGTGGAGCCTCGCGGTGGAGGAGCAGTTCTACCTCATCTGGCCGGTGATCATGGTCGCCCTCCTCGGGCGGGCCGGCACCCGCCGCGTCGCCGACGTGAGCCGTTGGGTGTTCGCCGCGGCGATCTTCGTGACCGTGCTCATGGCGGTGCTCTACTACCCGGGCCCGATCGGTGAACCGAACGTCACGCCCGACGCCTACTGGTGGCTCGGCGACCGGCCGATCAACAAGATCGATGCGCTCTACCTGAGCACGATCACCCGCTCGGGAGGGCTGCTGCTCGGCGCGGCGTTCGCGATGGTGTGGCGGCCGTACGCGCTGATGCGCGGTCCGCTGCGCACGAAGGGCCGTTGGTTCGACGTGTCCGCCGGCTTCGGCGTCGTGCTGTTCGCCTGGATGTGCTGGAAGGTGTACCTGATCTCCCCGACCGGCGCCGACAGCTTCCTGTTCCGCGGCGGGTTCTTCATCACCGGGATCGTGACGCTGATGGTGATCGCCGCGATCACCCACCGCGGTGCTGCCGCCAACCGGCTGCTCGGCAACCGGTTCTTCGTGTACATCGGCACCAGGTCGTACGGGCTGTACCTCTATCACTGGCCGGTGTACCAGATCATCCGCGATGTCGCCGGCAACAAGCTGAACGTGCGCGAGTTCGCCATGGCGATGGTGATCACGGTGATCATCACCGAGCTCTCGTACCGGTTCATCGAGACGCCGATCCGCACCGGCCAGTTCACGGCGATGGTCCGGCGGGTGCGGCAGCGGGCGAACCCGCGCGGTCGGCGCGTGCTCGTCGCCGCGACGGCGGTGGTGGCGGCGATCTCGATCGCCGGCGTCACGGCACTGGCGACGGCACCGCTCGAGCAGAACGAGATCGCCGACGCGCTCGACGACGGGGAGGAGTTCACCGTCGATCTCGGCGACGCCCCCGACGGCTCGGGCACCGTTGTCGACCCCGACCCCGCCGTCGACGAGGAAGCAGCCGACGACGACGAGGTGTTCACGCCGGCCACCGACGCCGTCCTGGCGCCGGCCGTCGAGCCGTTCCCGACCACGGCGCCGCCGACCACGGCGGAGGCCCCGACCGCGAGCACGGAGACGACCGTGCCACCGACCACCGCCGCTGCCGCGGCGCCCGCGTCCACGGCCGCGCCCACCACCGCGGCACCGACCGCCACCCAGCTCGGGGTGGTCACCGACCCGGCGGCGATCACCGCCCTCGCGGTGCCCGAGACCGACGGCTTCCACAAGTACATCGCCCTGGGCGACTCGGTGATGCTCGGCGCCGCCGAGGAGCTGCAGGCCCTCGGGTTCGCCGTCGATGCCGTGCAGAGTCGGCAGGCGGTGGACTTCCTGCCGACGATGCAGCAGCTCCAGCAGAACAGGACCTACGGCTCGGCGGTGGTCGTCCACCTCGGCACGAACGGCGGGTTCAGCCAGGAGACCCTCGACGGGATGATGGCCACCCTGGTCGACGTGCCGGTGGTGTTGGTGCTCACCGACAAGGCCGACCGCGGGTGGGTGGCCGGCAACAACGCGATGATCCGGGCGCTGCCCGAGCGCTATCCGAACGTCACCGTGCTCGCCTGGGAGGTGCTCAGCCAGGCGTGCCAGGGCAACTGCTTCTACGACGACGGCATCCACCTCCCGCCCGACGGCCAGAACTACTACGCCGACCTGATCGCCCGCACGCTCGGCCTGGCGTGACCGTCGTCGTGGCACGATGACCACGTGAACACCACGCCGTCCAACCTGATCGTCGTCCTCCTCGACTCGCTCAACCGGCACATGCTCGGGTGCTACGGCGGTACCGAGTTCGAGACGCCGAACCTCGACCGGTTCGCCGCCACACGGGCGACGCGGTTCACGCGCCACGTCACCGGGTCGCTGCCGTGCATGCCCGCCCGCCACGACGTGCTCGTCGGGTCGATGGATTTCCTGTGGCGGCCGTGGGGGTCGATCGAGCTGTGGGAGGAACCGATCACCGCGGCGCTGCGCCGTGCCGGGGTGACGTCGTACCTGGCGTCGGACCATCCTCACCTGTTCGAGACCGGGGGCGAGAACTACCACTGCGACTTCACCGGATGGGACTACCTGCGTGGCCACGAGGGCGATCCGTGGCGGACCTTCGTCGACCCGTCCGCCCACGGCACACCCGAGCTCCCGCCGGCGGCGCACCGCGGCTGGTACCACGACCGGCTGCGGGGCTCGCAACAGGACGCCGGCGGCCCGCTGTACCCCTACGACCGGGCGCGCACGCACTTCCGCGACGAGGACGACTTCCCGGGCCCGCGTACGATGCGCGCCGCCGAGCGGTTCCTCCGCGAGGCCGCACCGCACCACGACCGGTGGTTCCTCTTCGTCGACGAGTTCGATCCGCACGAGCCCTTCGACACACCGGGCCGATGGGCCGGGATGTACGACGACGAGCCGTGGGACGACGACTTCCTGATCTGGCCGCCGTACGCGGTGGGGGCGCTCGACGGTGGTCACCTCACCGCGGTCGAGGGCCGCCACATCCGCAACAACTACGGCGCCAAGCTGTCGATGACCGACCACCATCTCGGCCGGGTGCTCGACGCGGTCGACGCCGCCGACGGTTGGGCCGACACGGCCGTGATCGTGTGCACCGATCACGGTCACTACCTCGGGGAGCGGCGCGACGGCGCCGACATCTGGGGCAAGCCCGGCGTACCGCAGTACGAGCCGATCGGGCACACACCGTTGCTGGTCGCCTGGCCGGGCGTCGAGGGCGGTGGTCGCTGCGACGCGCTCACCACGAACGTCGACCTCCACGCCACCATCGCCGACGTGTTCGGGGCCGCCGTCGACCACGTCACGCACGGCACGTCGCTGGCGCCGTTGCTCACGGGCGAGCGGACGGCGGTGCGCGACTGGGCGATCGGTGGCGTGTACGGCGGCTGGGTCCAGGTCACCGACGGCACCCGCAAGTACATCCGTGCCTCCGTCGGCGACGGCTACCCGCTCTCCATGTGGTCGAACCGCTGGTCGACGATGCCCGTCACCGGCCTCGAGGACCTGGTGAAGCTCCCCACACCCGACGGCCGGGCCCGGTTGGACCACATGCCGGGCACCGAGATCCCGGTGATCCGGCAGCCGTTCGAACCGGGCGACATGCTGCCGTTCTGGGCGTCGAGCCCGCGCATCGCCGGCCGCCATGCGCTGTACGACGTCGGCGTCGACCCCGACGAGCAGGAGAACCGCTGCGGCGAGTCGGCCGAGACCGAGATGGCCGACCTCCTGCGCACCGCGCTCCGCGCCGTCGAGGCCCCCGACGAACAGCTCACCCGCCTCGGTCTCTGACGGTTCGGCCACGAGATCGGCCGGTCGCTCCGTGAGCCGGGGAACGGCGGCGGACCGCAGCGTGCCCGGGCTTGGCCTGGCGGCGGACGGCGCATAGCCTCAGCCGTCATGACTACTCCAGTGCGCGTCGCCGTCACCGGGGCTGCTGGCCAGATCGGCTACAGCCTGCTCTTCCGTATCGCTTCGGGCACGATGCTCGGCCCCGACACCCCCGTCGCCCTCCAGTTGCTGGAGATCACGCCGGCGCTCGGCGCCCTCGAGGGCGTCAAGATGGAGCTCGACGACGGCGCCTTCCCGCTGCTCAGCGAGATCGTCTGCACCGACGACGCCGACACCGCGTTCGGCGACGCCGATGTCGCCCTGCTGGTCGGTGCGATGCCGCGCAAGGCGGGCATGGAGCGCGCGGACCTGCTCTCGGCCAACGGCGGCATCTTCAAGCCGCAGGGCGAGGCGCTCAGCCGCTCGGCCAAGCGCGACGTCAAGGTCCTCGTCGTCGGCAACCCGGCGAACACCAACGCGCTCATCGCCCAGCGCAACGCCAAGGAGCTCGACCCGGGCCGCTTCACGGCGATGACCCGCCTCGACCACAATCGGGCCAAGACGCAGCTCGCGCAGCGGCTCGACGTGCCAGTACCCCGACCTGTTCCACTGCGAGGTCGGCGGCAAGAACGCCTACGAGGCGGTCGGCGACCACGACTGGTACGAATCCACCTTCATCCCCACCGTCGCCAAGCGCGGCGCGGCGATCATCGACGCGCGCGGTGCGTCGTCGGCGGCGTCCGCGGCGTCGGCGGCGGTCGACCACATCCGCGACTGGACGCTCGGCACACCCGACGGCGACTGGGTCTCGATGGCGATCCCGAGCGACGGCAGCTACGGCGTGCCCGAGGGGATCATCTCGTCGTTCCCCTGTGTCTGCAAGGACGGCAGCTACGAGATCGTCCAGGGCCTCGACATCGACGACTTCAGCCGCGGCAAGATCGATGCGTCCGCCGGCGAGCTCGTCAGCGAGCGCGACGCGGTCGCCGAGCTCGGCCTGATCTGAACGCCCTCGACGTTTGTGTCGCAGATCCCGGCCGATGACGCCGAGATCTGCAACACAAACCGCGAAGCACCGGTCATGAAGACCATCGGGCTGCTCGGCGGGATGAGCTGGGAGTCCTCGATCGAGTACGAACGGCTGATCAACCGTGAGGTCCGCGCCCGGCTCGGGGGCACGCACTCGGCCGACCTGCTGCTGCGCTCGTACGACTTCGCGGCGATCGAGGCGCTGCAGGAGGCAGGGGAGTGGGCTGCGGCCGGCGAGCTGCTGGCCACCGACGCCCGTCGCCTCCAGCACGCCGGTGCCGACCTCGTGGTGCTGTGCACGAACACGATGCACCTCGTCGCCGACCGCATCGAGTCGGCGATCGACGTGCCGTTCCTGCACATCGGTGACGCCGTGGCCGCCGCCGTCGCGGCAGCGGGTCTCGACCGGGTGCTGTTGCTCGGGACCCGCCACACGATGGAGCAAGGGTTCTACCGCGACCGGCTGCGGGCGGCCGGCATCGAGGCACTCGTCCCCGACGCCGCCGACCGGACGGTGGTCCACGATGTCATCTACGAGGAGCTCGTGCGCGGCGTCGTGCGCGACGAGTCCCGGCAGGCGTACCTCGACGTGATCGCCCGACATGTCGCCGCGGGTGCCGGGGGCGTCATCGCCGGCTGCACCGAGATCGAGCTCCTCGTCGGCCCCGCCGACGTCGACGTGCCGTACTTCCCGACCACGCGCCTCCACGCCCTCGCCGCCGTCGACGCCGTCCTCGGCTGATCCGCCGCGATCGCGACGCAACACCCTCCCGTCCGACGTTTGCGGGGCGGATCGTGGGCGCCGCCGCCGGGATCGGACCCGCACACGGCTGTGGACGTTACGACGTGGCGCGGTAGTCGAGGCCGCTGCCGTCCGCGGCGCGGATCGACAGCACGTCGCGCTCGATCGAGTAGGTGACCTCGCCGGCGAGCGTCGCCAGCACGGCCTGCTCGACGCTGCCGCCGTCGCCTTCGCAGAGCATCAATGTCACCGCCATCGGGTCGAACGTGAGCGTGCCGTCGCCGACCGTGACGCTGGTGCTGCCGCTGTTGCAGCCGGTGTTCACCGCAGCGGACCCGTCCGCGCCGATCACGAGCGTCGACTCGACGCCCTCGGGAACACCGCTCACCGCCTCGTTGGCGATGATCGCGTCCAGCGTCCAGGCCGTGTCCTCGAGCGGGAGGTCGGGTTCGGCGACCTCACGGTCGAGCATCGTGACGACGGTATCGCCCGAGGTGATCGTGAGGGTGTCGCCGTCGAGCGTCACCGTCGGCCCACCCATCAGCAACTCGCTGACGAACTGGTCCTGGGCC
>CAYGLH010000093.1:0-10494 GCA_964350535.1 uncultured Ilumatobacteraceae bacterium | reverse complement strand
CCGACGTCGCCTTCACGGCCCCGATCGACCAGGTCCAGGTCGACGCGCTCACCGGCGGCACGTGGGAGCTCGACCCGTCTGGCGCACCGATCGTCACCGGTGCGACCTGGCAGCTCGGCACGCCGACCACCGGGCCGGGCCTCACGCTGCCGGCGGGTGTGCTGCCAGCCGACGTCCAAGGGCTGAGGTACACGTTCACCCGCGTCGACGGCGCGAACTGGGAGAACCCCACCACCCGGCCGAACCAGACGGTCTCCTTCCAGATCCAGCGGCGGGCGAACCTCAACATCGATGCCGACGGCAACCTCGACACGACGCCTGTCCCGGTCGATCTCCCGACGTTCAACGACCCGGCTCCCGGCGAGTCGGTGGCCGGCACGGCGACCAACACGAGCACCGCCCAGGCGACGAGCTCCGACGTCGACGTCAACGGTGACCCCATCACGAGCGACGTGGCCGAGGCCACCGACACGATCATCTACGAGCACGGCGACAACAGCGTGCAGGTGCGCAAGACCACCGACCCCGCTGGCGACCAGCAGCCGGGGCAACCGTTCACCTACGTGCTCACCAGCACCAACAACGGTGATGTCGACATCACGAACCCGGTGATCACCGACTACCTCCCGGTCGACGCGGAGGGACCGATCGTCACGCTCGACGATCCGCCCGGGTACACGTACGAGATCACCGGTGGGACCGGGATGCCCGAGAACGGGCTGTTGGTGACCGAGACGGACAACTCGACCGACCCGACCGCGCCGTCCATCACGTTCACATTCCCCGACGGCAGCACGTTGCCGGTCGGTGCCACCTACACCATCACCTTCGACGTCGTCCCGCGTGCCGGGTTCCCCGCAGGTGTGTCGTTCACCAACGAGTTCGGCATCGTCGGCGACCGGCCGTGGGACGCCTGCGACGGCGACCCGACCGACGACATCGACCCGACGACCGGGGAGTGCTCGGCGGAGGCGACCAACGAGCTGTCCGCAGCCGGTGCGATCTCGGTGAACAAGCTGGTGCAGGCCGAGGGGTCCGACATCCTGGGCGTCACGATCGACCCCGGCCTCGTGTTCGACGGCGGTCCCGCCGCGTGTGCCACCGACGCCGACGGGTTCTACGCGCGGCCGTGTGTCCCGATCGCCCAGCCCGGCGGGGACATCACCTGGCGGATGGAGTTCATCAACTCCGGCAACCTGCGCGCCGACCGCATCCTCGGCATCGACTCGCTGCCAGCGGTCGGCGACACCGTCGCGACCGATCCCGATCTGGACCGCGGCAGCCAGTGGCGTCCCACGCTCGCCGGCGAGCGCCCGACGCTGGTCGACACTGCGTTCGGGACGCTCAACGTCTGGTACACGACCGGGGCGAGCACGTGTCTCGCCGATCCGCTCGCGGTGGCCGACGACACCAACAACCCGCCCAACCTGCTGTGCCCCGACCTCGACTGGGTGGCGTGGCCCGACGGGACCCCGCTGCCGATCGACCCTGCAACGGTCACCGGGATCCAGGTCGAACTGCTTCCGGTGCAGGGTGAGTTCCTGCTGCCGGCCGAGACCGTGCGCGTCGACCTGGCGATGGTCGCCCCGGCGTTCGACGCCGATGCCGACTACACCGCCGCCCAGGCCCAGCCCGACGAGATGACGTTCAACACGGTCGGCACGGCGGGTCGGATCGTCGACGCCCAGGGTGGGGCCACGAACTACACACTCCCGACCGAGCCGCCGCGCGTCGGCGTCGCACTCGCCGACGGGCCACTGCGGGTGGAGAAGGTCGTGCGCGGCGACGCCGCCCAGTGGGCGCCATCCTCGTTCCCGGTCACCCTGTCGTGCGTGTCCGCCGGGGTCGACGTGCCGCTGCCGGACGACGTCGCCAACCGCACGCTGCAGCCGGGCCAGCCGCAGACCATCAACAACCTGCCGTGGAACGCCGCGTGCACGCTGACCGAGGTCGGCGATCAGGGCCAGACATCCTCCACGTCGACCACGGTCAACGTCGGCCGCGACGACCAGCTCATCCGCATCGCCCGGATCGTCAACGTGTACGACGACGCACCGCTGACCATCGCCAAGGTCGTCGACTCCGACGCCGTCGACAGTGCCGGCAGGCCGGTGCAGTACGGCCCGTTCGTGGTCACCGTCAGGTGCACGTTCCGGGGGATGCAGGTCTACGCCGACGGCTACGGACCCGGGACCCCGATGAACTTCGTCCTCGACGACGGCGACTCGATCACGCTGACCGGCATCCCGGTCGGCGCCCGCTGCATCGTCACCGAGACCGACGACAAGGGTGCCGAGTCGAGCTCGATCACCGTGGTCACACCGGCCGGGAGCTCGACGAACGACGGGACCCGGGCGACGATCCAGTTGCCCGCGGGGAACAGCAGGGCCACCGTCACGAACGTGTTCGACGACGGGTCGGTCCGGATCACCAAGGTCGTCACCGGCGACGCCACCGCACCCGGTGCCGCCGGTCCGTTCACGATCTCGGTCACGTGCACGTTGAGCGACGAGAGCGGCTCGCGCACGGTGTGGTCGGGCAACGTCGTGCTCGGCGGCAGCGGCCCGCTCAGCGCCACGATCGTCAACCTGCCCACCGGCGCCGTCTGCCGATTCGTCGAGACCGTCGACCAGGGTGCGGCGTCCACCACGATCAGCCCGGCCAGCGGCGTCACCGTCGGAGACGGCACGGTCGCCACCGTCACTGCGACGAACAACTTCATCGCGCCGCCGCCTCCGCAACCGCCACTCCCGAACACCGGCGGCGTGGCCGAGCGACTCGCCCAGGCGGGTCTCCTGCTGTTGCTCGCCGGTGGTGTCGTCGTGCTCGTCAGCCGTCGTCGCCGGGGCGCCGTCGGCTGACGCCGCCGAGCGTCCATACTGGGTTCGTGAGCGGCGGCGTCCGAGGGTGGTGGAACCGCCGGTGGGTCCGCGTCACCGCGATCGTCACCGCGGTGATCGTCGCCATCGGCATCGTGCAGGTGATCGTCATCTACCAGGATGTGCGCTCGCCCGGCGTGGACCCGATCCCCGACGACGCCGACGCGATCGTGGTGTTCGCCGGGCAGTCGGATCGGTTGGCGGCGGGCCTGTTCCTGGCCCGCCAGGACGTCGCCCCGGTGCTCGTGATCTCCCTGGGCGAAGCGGTCGACGGCTTCGAGCTGTGTGACGGCACGCACTCGCTCGACATCCGGTGCGTACGTCCCGAGTCGATCAACACGCGGGGCGAGGCGCAGGCGTTCGGGCAGCTCGCCGACGCCGAGGGCTGGACGTCGCTGGTGGCGGTGACCGACGGCTACCACGTCGAGCGGGCGCGGATCTACCTCGAACGCTGCTTCGACGGCGACGTCAGCTTCGTCGGTGTGAACCGGTCGGAGGCCACCTCGAGCAAGATCAACCACGAGGTCCTCGGCACGCTGCAGGCGAAGTTCCTGGTGCGCGGCTGCTGACGCCGCGGCGAGCGGGAGCGGGTCAGTGGCGCTTGACGCCGCCGTACTTCATGCGCGTGTCGGCCATCGACGCCGGGCGCGCATCGTCGTCGGCGATGTCGGCGGCGACGACCTCGCCGATGAACAGCGTGTGGGTCCCGAGGTCGTGGGCCTGCCGGACCTCGCAGTCCATCCAGGCGATGGCTTCGGTGAACACCGGTGCGCCCGTCGTGGCCGTGGCGACGGGACGATCGTTGAGCGTCGCCGAGTCGCCGTCCTCGGCATACGTCGCCGGCTTGGAGAACTTGACGAACGGGCGGGTGTTCTCGGCGTCCCACAGATTGACCGTGAAGCACCCGCCGTCGGTGATCAGGCGATGGGTGACGGCCGAGTTGTCGACGCCGATGCCGATGAGCACGGGCTCCATCGACAGCTGGGTGATCCATGAGGTGGTCATGCCGTTCCGTTCGTCGCCGGCGCGCGACCCCACGAGGGCGAGGGCGTTGGGGATCTTCCACGTGACCCGGTTGAGCAGTTCGTCGTCGACAGCCATGCAACCCACCGTAGGCCGGACCGCGCGCCCGACGTCTGCGGGAGCGATGTTCGGCTGGGAGCCCGGGATCGGCCCCGCAGCGCGCGGTTCCGACGTTTGTGGGAGCGATGTTCGGCTGGCGGGCCGGGATCCGCCCCGCAAACTGTGGGCGGGCCGGTCGTCGAGACGGCTCAGTCGTCGACGAACTGGTCGACGAAGTCGTCCGCCACCTCGGCGACGGGGACGCCGGCAGCGACGAGCGCGTTCAGCTCCGTCATCCGGGACTGGGAGAGCGCGCCGAGGATGTCGTCGACGAGTGCATCGAAGTCGTCCGGGGCCTGCTGGTAGACCTCGTCACGGATCGTCAACGACACGTTGTACACGAGGAACACGCCGGGATCCTGCACGACGAGGAGGTCGAGCTCGGCGATCTGCCCGTCCGTCGTGAACACCTCGCCGACGTCGCAGTCACCCTCCGCCAGCAGCGGGTAGATCTCATCGGTCGACCCGAGGACCAGCAGCTGGTCGTCCGGGATCTCGTAGCCGGTGTGCTGCTCGAACAGGACCAGTCCGTCGGCGCGCTCGACGAAGGCGTCCTCGACACAGACGACGAGCTCGCTGTCGTCGTCGAGCAGGTCGGCCAGGTCGTCCAGGTCGAAGGCATCGACGCTGTAGCGGGTGGTCTGGTGTTGGTCGGCAAGCGCCGGCGACAACGCGAACCCGTAGGTGTTGTTGAACGTCGAGCGGCCGATCCAGGTGATCCCGTTGGCCGTGTCGATGCGGCGTGCCTCCTCGGTGAGCTCCTCGCCTTCGGCGTCGGGTTCGGGCGGGCGACCGAACGCCTCGACCAGCGCCGCCGAGTTGTACTCGAAGTAGGCGTCGATCTCGCCGGCTTCGAGGGCGGCGCGCGTGGCGGCGATGTCGCCGGTGTTCGCGGCGTCGACGACGTCGGCATCGGCCTCGTCGAGCGCCTCGAGGAGGACCGCGCTGAGCACGAACTGCTCGGTGAAATCGCGCGAGCCGACGGTGACGGCGACCCCCGAGAAGTCGCGCTCGTCGTCGTCGGAACCGCATGCCGCGACGAGCGCCACGACGACGAGCAGCAGCGCCGCCGACCGTCGACGTCGAGTTCGATCGTTCCTGCTCACGCGCCGTGCTCCTTCGCCGCGGCCTCCGCCGCCGCCTCGAGCTCCGCGAGCTGCTCCTGCTCGGCGGCTTCTGCCTCGGCGCGCATCTTGGCTCCGACCTGGGCAGCCAGATGGGCCGTCGGCGGCGCCGGCATGTTGGCGTCGATGAACAGGAGCTCGTGGTCGAAGGCGCGCTTGATCGAGTAGATCGACACGAGGAGCACGCAGGCGAAGGCGAGGCCCGTGGCGACCGCAGCCGACTGAAGGGCCTGGAGCCCGCCACCGATCAGGAGCGTGGCGGCGACCGCACCCTCCATCAGGGCCCAGAACACGCGCTGGGGGACCGGTGACTCGAGCTTGCCCCCCGACGTGAGGTGATCGACGACGAGCGATCCGCTGTCGGACGACGTGACGAAGAACGACACGACGAGCACGATGCCGACGAGCGAGGTGAGCGTGGTCAGCGGGAACGCCTCGAGGAGACCGAACAGGGCGGTCGCCACGTTGGCGTTGACGGCCGATGCGACGTCGCGGAGGCCCTCGGACGCGGCGTGCAACGCGGATCCACCGAACGTCGCCATCCAGAAGAACGTCATCAGCGAGGGGACGAGCACGACGCCCACGACGAACTCGCGGACCGTTCGCCCCTTCGACACGCGGGCGATGAACATGCCGACGAACGGCGCCCACGAGATCCACCAACCCCAGTAGAAGATCGTCCAGCCGTTCTGCCACTCGCCGGCGGTGATCGACTCTGTCCAGAACGACAGACCCGGGAGCTCGCGCAGGTAGGCGCCGGTGGAGTCGAGGAAGAAGCCGAGGATGAACAGCGTCGGTCCGACCACGACCATGAACACGAGGAAGATCGCGGCGAGATAGATGTTGAGCTGACTGACGCGCTTCACGCCGCCATCGAGGCCGGCCACCACCGACAGCGTGGCCAGGCCGGTGATGCAGCAGATGAGCGTCACCTGGAACCATGTGGTGTCCGGGGTGTCGAAGAGGAAGTTCGATCCGGCCGACACCTGTTGGACGCCGAACCCGAGGGAGGTCGCCAGCCCGAACAGCGTGGCGACCACCGAGATCGTGTCGATGGCGTTGCCCCACCCTCCGTAGATCCGCTCTTTCAGGAGCGGATAGAAGACGGACCGCATCGTGAGCGGGAGCCCACGGTTGAACGTGAAGAAGGCCAGCGCCAGGCTCACCAGCGCGTAGATCGCCCAGGGGTGGATGCCCCAGTGGAAGAACGTCGTGACCATCGCCGCTTCCTCGGCTTGCGGCGTGTTGCCCTGGACGTCGAAGTACGGGGACGGGGTCTGGTAGTGGGTGATCGGCTCGGCGACGCTCCAGAACATGATGCCGATGCCCATGCCCGCCGAGATCAACATCGCGTACCACGCGAAGTTGGAGAACTCGGGTTTGGCGTACTGCCCGCCGAGGCGGATGCGGCCGTACTTCGAGAAGCCGAACACGAGCACGGCGATCACGAAGATGTTGGCGACGAGGATGTAGAACCACCCGAAGTAGTCGCCGATGAAGTCGAGCAGGTGATCGAAGAACTCGTTGGCGATGTCGCTGAAGATCAGCGCCAGTCCGATGAAGACGAGCAGGAACCCCGCCGACCAGAACGTCACCTGGGGATGCAGGTCGAAGCCCCATCTGACGATGTTGGTGTCGCCCGGGTGGCGGTCGGGCACCGGTTCGTCGTAGGGGTTCTCCGGTTCGACCTGCAGGCCGTCGAACGGTTTGCGGCGCTCGACGGCCTGACGCCGCTCCCGCCGTTGGCGGGCCCGCACGCGGTCGCCAGTGGAATCGTCGGCGTGATCGGGCCGGCCGGCGCGGTCACTGCGCCCGGCGTGTTCATCGACGTGGTCGGCCATCGGTCTCCCTCCGTTGCGGCGAGCGTAGATCAGTCGCGTCGGACGACCCGGCGGGGGCCGCCGAGCGCGCGCCCGCAGGCGTGACGCGTGCGGGCGATGTCGTCGGCGGGCTCAGCCGGCGAGCCGGCCGACGGTGTCGGCGAACTCGCGCACGGTGTCGGCGATGATGTCGGCGACTGGACGGACCTCGTCGATCCGGCCTGCGACCTGGCCGGACAGGGCGATCGCCGCGTTCATGTCGCCTCCGAAGTAGAGCTTGGCCGGCTCGCCGAAGTCGCCGAACACGTTGTGCTCGGCGTCGACCAGTCCCTGCGATCGGTCGGTGCGCAACGCCCGCAGCGCGGGGGAGTGGCGCTGGTTGAGGAACAGCGTGTCGGTCTCCTCCGCATCGACGATCGCCTGCTTCCAGTTGTCGTGCACCGGCGACTCGGCGGCCGACACCATCCGGGTGCCCATCTGGACGCCCTGCGCCCCGAGTGCGAACGCCGCCGCCATCGTGGCGCCGTCGGTGATCCCGCCGGCCGCGATCACCGGGACGTCGACGCGCGAGCACACGAGCGGCAGCAGCACCATCGTCGAGACCGGGGTCGGCGACTTGAAGCCGCCGCCTTCGCCGCCTTCCACGATCAGCCCGTCGACGCCGGCGTCGACCGCTTTCAGGGCGGCCTGCAGGGTCGGCACGACGTGGTACACGATGAGCCCGGCATCCTTGAGCGTCGCGGTGTACTTCGTCGGCGATCCCGCGGACGTGGTGACGAACTGGACCCCCTGGTCGATCACGAACTCGGCGATCGCCGGATCGCGCACGAACGCCTGGGCGATGTTCACCCCGAACGGCCGGTCGGTGAGCTCGCGCATCTTGCGGATCTCGTCCTTGACCGCGTCGAGCTCGCCCGACGACGTCTCGATGATCCCGCACGCCCCGGCGGAGCACACCGCGCTGGCGAGCTGCGCCCCAGCGATCCAGCCCATCGGGGCCTGGACGATCGGGATGTCGACGCCGAGGGCGCGACTGACGCGGTTGTCGAACGCTGCCGGGAGTTCGGGCGGTGTGTCGGTCGGCGCGGCGGTGGTGGCGGACATCCCGCCATCTTGGCGACTAGCCGATGACGATCGGGAACCGGGGGTCGTCACCCAGTGGGCCGCCGACGGTGAGCCCGTCCGCGCGGTAGGGCGGCGAGACCTCCCACGGCCGTTCGGCGTACGTGGCGTCGTCGCCGAGCCAGCGGAAGCTGACCGCCCTGCGGGGCGATGACAACTCGTTGCCGGGCGCACCGTGCACGGTGCGGTAGTGGAAGGCGATGACATCGCCGGGCTCGACGTCCCACGCCAGCACCCGATAGCGGTCCGGGTCGGACTCGACGAGCTCGTCGATGTCGGGGACCAGCTCGAACCTGCCGGCGGCATCGGCGTAGGGCGTGTGGTCGATGAAGCGCCGTGGCACGAACCACTGGTCCCACCGGTGGGAGCCGGCGATGAACCGCACGCCCGATCCGGCCGGTACCGGGTCGAGGGCGACCCACATGCTCACGTTCTGGTCGCCGTCGACGCAGTAGTACGGCTGGTCGTGATGCCAGGGGGTGCGCTCGGTGGCGCCGGCTTCCTTGACGAGCACGTGCTCGTGGAAGAACCGCACGGTGTCGGATCCCATCAGGGCGCCGGCCGTCGCGGCGAGCGGGCTGTCGAAGGCGACCCGCCGGTACTCCTCCACGTCGCGCCACGTGACGTAGTCGGTCCAGAACCCGACGGCCCGTCGATCGTCGGTGTACCAGTGGGACCACTCGGAGGGGTGGCGCCGGTTGTGCTCGACGCCGGCGGCCAGGAGGTCGAGCCACTCCCGGTCGAGCGCGCCCCGCAGCACGACCGCTCCGTCGGCGGCGAACGCGGTACGCACCGCGGCGGGGACGTCGTCCAGGTCGTGGTGTCCGGCGGGGCGTGTCGTCACGACACCGACGCTACTGACCACTCCTGCGTTGTGCCTGCCGCACCGGCCTCCATCCGGGCTGGGCTACGGTCGGTCCATGATCCCCACGGCACCCTTCGGCGGCACCGGGCATCGATCCACCCGGATCATCTTCGGCGCCGCCGCGCTCGGTGGGATGAGTCAGGAGCGGGCGGATGCCACCCTCGCCCAGGTCGCCGCGTGGGGCATCAACCACATCGACACCGCCGCCAGCTACGGCGCGTCCGAGGACCGGCTCCGCCCCTGGCTCGCCGCGCATCGCGGCGAGGTCTTCCTCGCCACCAAGACCGGCGATCGGAGCGGCACCGACGCCCGCGCCAGCCTCGAACGCTCGCTGGAACGGATGGGCGTCGATCACGTCGACCTGATCCAGTTGCACAACCTTGTCGAACCCGACGACTGGGACACGGCGTTCGCCCCCCAGGGGGCGGTCGCCGCCCTGGCCCGGGCTCGCGACGAGGGCCTCGCGACCCATGTCGGCGTCACCGGACACGGCGTGCGCATCGCCGAGATGCACCGCCGCAGCCTGGAGCGGTTCGACTTCGCCTCGGTGCTGCTGCCGTACAACTTCACGATGATGGAGCGCCCGGCCTACCGGGCCGACGTCGAGCAGCTGCTCGAGCTGTGCGCCGAACGGAGCGTGGCCGTGCAGACGATCAAGTCGATCGCCCGCGGCCGTTGGGATCCGTCCGTGACGCGGCGGTTCTCCTGGTACGAGCCGATCACCGACCCGGCCGCGATCGACCGGGCAGTGCGCCACGTGCTCGCCGATCCCGCGTTGTTCCTGAACACCACCAGCGACGCCCGGCTCCTCGCGGAGGTGGTGGCGCCGGCACTCGGCCACGACGGTCCGTTCGAGCGCCCGGACGACGACGAGTTGCGTGCCGACACCGACCGTCTCGGTGTCTCCGCGCTGTTCGACGGCGGCGCGCTCGAGGTCATCTGACCCAGGTTCACGGCCTTCTCGGGATCTCCCGGCCGCCTTGCGGGCCCGATCCTCACGAGATCGGTGGGGCCAGCGACCGGGCGGAACACTCCGCGTCGACGGGCAGGACCTGGCGTGGGCGGCGCCGGTACGCTGGCCGGCGTGGCAGCACCAGATGGTCAAGGCACTGCGTTCGGCGCCAACTCGTGGCTCGTCGAGGAGATGTACGAGCGCTTCGTCGCCGATCCCGAGTCGGTGAGCGACTCCTGGCAGGAGTTCTTCGCCGACTTCCACTCACAGGCGCCGAGCGTCGCGGCCGCCGCTGCGGCCTCGCCCGAGGTCCAGTCGATCGCCCGCGAGTACGCGCCGCAGGACGACGACGCCGCTCCGACGACCAACGGCGCAGCCGCCGCTCCCGCGTCGGCTTCCGCGCCAGCGCGGCCGCCGACGCCCCAGCCGGCGCCGACGCCCGCAGCGAAGCCCGAGCCCTCGGCGGAGCCCGAGCCCGAGCCCGGCAAGCCGATCCGCGGTGCGGGTGCGGCGATCGTCGCCAACATGGAGCGCAGCCTGGGGGTGCCCACGGCCACTAGCTTCCGCAACGTGCCGGTGCGTTCCCAGTCGTGGCAGCTCTTCGTGGCTG
>CAYGLH010000092.1:0-10524 GCA_964350535.1 uncultured Ilumatobacteraceae bacterium | reverse complement strand
TCTTCTCGACGAGCAGCCACCGATCGCCGATGACGTCGCGCAGACCGCTCAGGTATCCGCGCGGATCTGCGAGGCCGTCGACGTGGTCGACGCGGGCCCCAGCGAACGCCGGGTGATCGCACAGCAGCCGGGGGATCGTGTCGACCACCTCTGCCACGGCGGCATCCTCGACGCGCACGGCGGCGAGGTCGTCGATCGTGAAGAACCGGCGGACGTTGCGCGCCGGATCGCGCCACCACTGGAGCCGATAGTGCTGGGCGTCGAGCGCCTCGACGAGGTCGAGGTGTTCCGTCCCCGGTGCCATGGGGAAGCGCAGCGGTCCATATCGGATCTCGGGCTCGGCTCCGCCGCGCTCGATGGTGAGGCCGCCGGTGGCGATCACGTCGGCGACCGGCTCGCCGAGCTTGGGCACGATGACCTTTCCGCCCGTCAGCTCCCAGTCGACGTCGAACCAGCGGGCGGCGTCCGAGCCCGGCCCGTCCCGCAGCATCGTCCACCAGTGCGGGTTGAGGTGTGCTTCGGCGACCGACACGTGGTTCGGGACGTGGTCGACGAGAACGCCGAGGTCGTGCGCCTCGGCCGCGTCGAGCAGCCGGCCGAGTCCGTCCGTCCCGCCGAACTCGGGGCGGACGACGCGATGGTCGACGACGTCGTACCCATGGGTGCTGTCCGGGATCGCCGCGGCGACGGGCGAGAGGTAGAGGTGGCTGATCCCGAGGTGGGCGAGGGGCTCGATCAGCTCGGACGCCGCGTCGAACCCGAACGTCGGCGTGAGCTGGAGGCGGTAGCTGGCTCGGGGGGCGGGCGCCGAACGACTCACCCGCCCGTTGTACCCCATTCCGGGCGCCGGCAATCACCGTTCTCTGGCGGGAATGTCGCGCTGAGCGCGACGTGGAGCGCAAGTTTCGGATTGGGTGGGGCGGGTGGCTCAGGGGCGGAAGCCGAGCGGGCGGCTCCCGAGCCGATCGGGGGTGGCGGCGACGCGGGATGCGTTGCCCGCCCACTCGCACACGAGTCGTCGGGTGTCGCGCGGGTCGATCATCTCCTCGACCTGGAACCGCGACAGCGGCCCGAGCGGGCCGCGCGCCGACTCGATCCGGGCGTTGAGCTCGGCGCGCAGCGCGGCGGGATCGTCGGCTTCGGCGAGCTGGCGCTTGTAGGCCGCCTCGATGCCACCCTCGGGCGGGATGCCGCCCATGTCGGCGGCGGGCCACACGACGCGGGCGTGCGCCTCGCGCCGCGGCGTGGCGTAGTTGTTGCCCGCCACGCCGAAGCTGCGTCGCATGATGACGGTGAAGATCGGAACGGTCGTCTGGGCGAAGGCGACCATCCACCGTCCGCCCTTGCGGATGGTGCTCGACGTCTCGTGCTCGACGCCGACCGCGAACCCGGGGTTGTCGACCAGGTTCAGCACCGGCAGGTGGAACAGGTCGCACAGGTCCAGGTGTCGGCTCAGCTTGTCGCACCCGTCCGCGGTGAGCGCGCCGCCGTTGGTGTGCCGTGAGTCAGAGGCGATCACCCCCATCGGGTGGCCGTCGATGCGCACGAAGCCGGTGATCTGATCCGTCCCCCACAACGGTCCGATCTCGAAGAACGAGTCGCGGTCCGCGATCAGCTCGATCGCCCGGCGCATGTCGAACGTCGTCGTGCGCGCCCGCGGGATGATCCACGCCAGCTCCTCCTCGCGCCGTGTCGGATCGTCGCCGCACTCGATCCGGGGCGGCGCGTCGTGCACGCTCGACGGCAGGTACGACAGGAACCGTCGCGTCATCTCGAACGCCTCGGCCTCGGTGTCGGCCAGGTTGTCGACCGAGCCGTTGGTGCAGTGGATGTGCCAGCCGCCGAGCTCTTCCTTCGTCACGTCGGTGCCCATCGCGTGGCTGACGACGGGCGGGCCGGCGACGAACAGCTGGGCGATGTCGCGCACCATCACCGAGAAGTGGCCGAGGACCGCCTTGGCGGCGCCGAGGCCGACGACGCTCCCCAAGAGCACGTTGACGACCGGGACCTCGGTGAGCTGGAGGGCGTACTCGGTCGAGCCGAGATGCCCGGGAAGGAAGGATCCACCGCCGCCGGCGACGCGCGGTCGTCCCGCCGAGATCGCCCCGGAGCTCTCCTGTGCGCTCGACTCACCGGTGCGCTTCTGCTCGGGGACCATCGATGCCACCGATCCACCACCCGACGAACCGTCGAGGAGCCGGACCGACGGGATCCGCAGCTCGGTCGAGAGCTGGTCGAGGTAGACGCTCTTGGCGGCGATCGCGCCGTCGGAGTGACCGCCGCGCGACGTGAAGTCGTCGGCGCACACGACGACCTGTCGGGCATCGATCGCGCCGGTGCCGCCGACGCTGTTCGCCGGTGTGAACGCGCTGATCGAGCCGTCTGCGTCGTACGAGGCGAAGCCCGCTGCGCTGCCGACCTCGCGGAACGATCCGTCGTCGAGCAGCAGGTCGATCCGTTCACGGCAGGTCAACTTGCCGCGGTCGCGTTGTCGCACGACGCCAGGGTCGGTCGATCCCGGCGCGAGGCGTTCCTCGGCGAGTCGGCGGAGCGCGGCGAACCGGTCGAGCGTGGTCGCCCACGGCGGGTCGGCGGGCGTCGCCTCGTCACCATCGTCGGGCGCGGCGTCGGGATCGATCGCCGCGAGCACCTCGCCTCCGCCGACCTGGGCGCCCACCTCCAGGTCCGCGAGGGCGCTGATCACCCCGTTGACGGTCGCGGTCACGACCGTCTCCATCTTCATCGCCGAGGTCACCACCAACGGCTGGCCGACCCGGACCGCGTCGCCGTCGGCGACGAGGACGTCGACCACGGTCGCGTCGCCCGGAGCGACGACGGCGACGTGACCGGTCGGCACGGCGGGCGACGGACGGCGGGGCGCGGGGGACGTGCCGTCGGGCGACGACGCCGAGGAGTGGCGTGCGGTGTCCTCGATGAGGTCGTCGAGGGGACTGCCGACGGCGCCCCCCGGCGCGAGCAGCTCCGGGCGCTCGGCGAGGAGCGTGGTGCGGGCGTCGCCCGTGGCGAGCGTCCGGTCGGCGAGGATCGCCTGCAGGCTGTTGCGGTTGGTGGGCAGGCCGTCGATCTGGAAGCGGCGCAGTGCCCGAACGGTCGTGGCGAGCGCCGCGTCGAGTGAGTCCGTGTGCGTGCCGATCACCTTCGCCAGCAGCGGGTCGAAGGAGGCGGGTGGGACGTAGCCGACGTAGCCGCACCCGTCGGTGCGGACACCGGGCCCGGTCGGCTCGCGATAGCCCGTGATCGTGCCGCCGCCGGTGGCCACGACGCGGGCCTGGACGGCGTGACCGCGCGGGGCGCGATCGGCCACGCCCAGATCAGCGAGTGTGGCGCCGCCGGCGAGCTCGAGCTGGGTGGCGACGAGGTCGACGCCGGTGACCTGTTCGGTCACGGTGTGCTCCACCTGGATGCGTGGGTTGCACTCGATGAAGAAGTGCTCGCCGGTCTCGGGGACGACGAGGAACTCGACGGTCGCCGCGTTCGTGAGTCCGCCGGCCGCAGCCAGGCGGCGAGCGTCGTCGTGCAGCTGTGTCCGTCGCGCCGGGTCGAGCGCAGGCGCCGGCGCGATCTCCACCAGCTTCTGGTTGCGCACCTGCACCGAGCAGTCGCGGTCGCCGAGCTGCACGATCGCACCGGTGGCGTCGCCGAGGACCTGCACCTCGACGTGGCGCGGGCGGTCGACCAGTCGCTCGACGAACAGGGTGCCGTCGCCGAAGGCCGCGTCCGCCTCCGAACGGCACCGTTCGAACTCGGCGGCGAGTTCAGCGGCGTGGTCGATGCGACGCATGCCCCGCCCACCGCCGCCGGCCGCCGCCTTCAGCATCACCGGATAGCCGAGGTCGTCGGCGAGGAGGTGCGCCGCGTCGAGCGAGTCGACCGCGGCGTCGCTCCCGGGCACCGTCGGCACGCCGACCGATCGGGCGAGCGAGCGCGCCCGGACCTTGTCGCCGAACAGCGCCAGCGCCTCGGGGGACGGACCGACGAAGACCAGTCCCGCAACAGCGCACGCTGACGCGAACGCGGCGCTCTCGGCGAGGAACCCGTAGCCGGGGTGCACCGCGTCGCAGCCGGTGTCGACCGCCGCCGCCCCCACCTGGTCGATGTCGAGGTACCCGGCGACCGGCGTGGCGGCAGGCGCGTCGAGGCGGACCCGCTCGTCGGTGACACGGGTGTGCAGCGACCGGTCGTCGGCGTCGACGTACACGCCGACGGTCGCGATGTCGAGCGACGCCGCCGCTTCGGCGATGCGCACGGCGATCTCGCCGCGGTTGGCGATCAGCAATCGGTTCGGACGTGGCATCCGGCGATCCTCCCAGACCGTCGGCGCGCCGCGTCGACTCAGGGCGCCGACGTCGGCATCCCGGCCTGCTTCCAGGCGCGGTACCCGCCGATCACATCGCCGGCCGTCGTGTGCCCGAGTCGCCGGAGGTCGTCGGCGGCGAGGCTCGACGAGTAGCCGTCGTTGCACACGACGATCAGCTGGCGTCCGAACTCGCTGAGCTCGGGATGGGGGAGCTCCGCGCTGGGATCGGCCCGCCACTCGAGCGTGTTGCGCGTCGCCACGACAGCACCCGGGATGGCGCCCTCGGCGTCCCGGTCGGCGGAGTCGCGGGTGTCGACGATGAGCGCACCGGCTGCTTGCGCGGCGGCCGCCTCGTCCGGGGTCAGGCGGTCGATGCGCGAACGCGCAGCGGCCAGGCGCTCGCCGATCGTGACCCGCGCGGTCGCCGACTCGGGATCGGAGGGCGGCGTCGCACTCATGGCAGTCGTCGATGCCTCACGTGGGCGCGGCGCCACCGGTGGCGAGTTGCGCACCCCGTCGGCGTCGTCGATCGAACCAGGATCGGACGAGGCCGAGCAGGAGGCGGCCGATGATGAGGAGCGTGATGACGCCCAGCGCGTACTCGAACAACAGCGACACGGTGTAGTCGAGACCGGAGTCGTAGTACACATTGGCGCGCGCGATGCACGGCTCGATGCGCGTGCCGTCGGCGCTGCACACGGGGATCAGCCGTCCGTCGTGGCCGAAGTACGCCTCGATCTTCCGCTCGTTCTCCCCTTCGCCCTCGTAGAGCTCCTCGATGAAGTCCGACTCGTCCGCCGACGGATCGAAGCGAAGGAACAGCAGCGGTCCGTCGCGCTGGGTCCACTCGCCCGACAGCGTGTGCACGGTGATCTCCTGGGGGTCACACGGGTCGCCGAGCTCCTCGAGCCGATCGTCCACGGTCTTGGTGTGGAGCTCGGTGCTGGCGTCCTCGTAGTAGAGCCCGTACTCGTCGAGCACATAGCGATTGCCCTCGCTGTCGACGAGTGTCCACACGTCCGGGAGGTCGCGCGAGTCGGCGAACTCGATCTGCTCGACGATGGAGATCCCGGAGAACTCCGGACTCCACAGGGGGACTTCGTCCTCGAGGAACTCCACGGCGAGGGCCACATCCGGCTCGCCGCGCTCGTCGAGGAACTTCGGCAGGTCGTTGTCGCCGAAGTACGACCCCACGTACAACATGCCGTTGCAGCTCGGATAGTCGTCGGTGTCGAGCTCGGTGGTCATCGCGTAGACCATCGACATCGAGCTGTAGAGCACCCACACGAGGAAGAGCCCGCCGAGCACCTTCCCGGCCCGCCCGTGGTTCCCGTCGATCATCAGGAGTTGTTTCATCTGCATCTTGATGCCGTCGCCGCAGACCCAGCCCTTGACGTCCGCTGCGGCCGTGTCGGCGACGGCATGCTCGACGGTGAACGAGGTGGGCGTCGGCACGGACACCACGGTGAAGGTGCCGTCGAACACGTCTTTCGTCACGTCGACGACGACCATCTCGTTCGGGCTCAGGCCGTGCGGAGCCCGGGTGGTGATGGTGACGACGTTGGACTCGGCGGAGAGATCCGAGACGGTCTGGTTGTCCGGAGTGCGACGATGCTCGAAGAAGTTCACCACCAGCTCCGCGACACATCGCAGGACGATCGTGGTGACGAACGAGATGAGCACCGCCGAGAAGATCGAGAACTCGTCGTTGCTCGGCTCCGGGATGCAGACGAGGAGCCAGGTGAAGGTGGCGACGAACAGGAACAGGCCGCTGACGACGTAGGACGCAGGGTTCCTTCGCCGGACCAGCATCAGCAGGCGCCGGAACTGCCGGAAGACGGTGCTCGTCTCGTTCTTCGCCTGGTCGTACGCCCGCTGCGCGTCGACGAAGGCCTGGTCGAGCTCGGACCGGGCGCGGTCGCGCGGCGAGCCTGGCGCCGGGGCATCCTCGAGCGTGTCGCTGACCCCGACCCACGAACCGACGAACTTGGTCCGCTGATCGGCGAGCTCGATCTGTCGCTCCGCCCGACGTCTCGCCCCTCGGTTCTCGATCCACGACTTGACGGCCGCGCTCAGGCCGGCGACGACCGCGCCGACGAGTGTCACGACAGCAGGCAGCAAGATCTCGCTGCCCAGATCGATCGCGATCATCCGAGTCCTCCCCCTCCACGAGCACGTGGACCGTCAGAACGGTGTCAGCAAGTGTGACAGATCTCGGGGGAGGCGATGCCGATTATCGAGGTCCGCCGCCGCGGCGAGGTCGGTGGCGGGGGACGCGGCCGTGACCTCCGGGTCGCGCTGCCCGGAGGTCACGGTGCTCGATCGGCTGAGACGGGATCGTCGCACGACACAGCCCGTCAGGGCACCACCTCCAGCTCGGCGAACATGCCGTGGACGAAGTGCGGCGGGCCGCCCTCTACCTGTGGCGGGCCGCCGCCCGCTTCTGCTGCTGCCTGGAGGTACACGTCCGGGTCGACGCCGGTGGGGATGGCGCAGACGATGAGGTATCGCCCGGGCTCCTGCAGTGTTCCGTCGCCGACGGCGATGATCGGTTCGCCGTCGTCGGGTGGGACGAGGATCACCGTGGCGGGAGGTGTGGCGAAGACGGCCCCGAGATCGCCGTCGACGATCTCCTCGGGGGTGCGGTCGTCGTCGTCGGCGAGGCGCACGGCCACGAACTCGTGGAGCTCGGTGGGCGAGTCGTTGGACACGACGATGCGGGTGCCGGCGGGCACGCTCGCCGGCAGTGCGTCGCCGTAGTGGAAGTCGGCCATCGTCACCTCCAGCTCACCATCGGCCACATCCGAGGACCCCTCGGCGTCGTCCCCGCACGCCGCGAGGAGCAGTGTCGAGACCGCCGCCAGCACGGCGACGCCGATCGGTGCGCCCGAGCGCTTCGCCCGGCCGTCGGCGGGCGATGGGCGAGTGCGCGTCGTGGAGGGCCTGAGCGAGCGGTGGCCGTTCACGACAGCCTCAGTCGGGTGGCGAGCGCCCGGAAGTCGTCGGCGCGCAGCACCGAGCTGGCGAGGTCCGCCACACCGGCGAAGACCTCGGGCGGCGCACCGGCCTGCATGCCGCCGAGCATCTCGGCGCGGTCGTCGATGTTCATCGCGGGGAGCATGAAGGCGAGCGATCGGGCCATGTCGTCGGGCGGGATCGACCCGACGATCGCCATGTGCATCTCGGCCACCGCGTCGACGCCGACGGCACGCTCCAGCGAGGGCATGATCACCCGTTCCTCGATGTCGATGTGCACGAAGTACTCGGCGGTGAAGCGCGCCAGGTCGAGATAGAGCTGATGGGTGCGCGTGCGCACGTCGCCGCTGTCGATCGTCGTCGCCAGGTCGGCGATCCGGCCGATCCGGGCGTCCAACTGCAGGTGATCGCGCTCGACACGTTCGGCGAAGCTGGGGTACTCGCACTCGAGGACCGGTTGGATCACGCCGTCCTCGTGGTGGGCGTGCAACTCGAGCACGGCGTGGGTCGACACGACGTGCTGGGCGAGCGCCGCACGGTCCTCGCAGTTCTGCGGGTCGATCCGGCCGGCGGTCTCGACGAGTGACACCAGCTCGGCGCGGATGCCCTTGTGGATGTCGCGGTAGAGGTCGAGGGCGACGAGCCGGAAGTCGGCCGCTGCGGGCTCCCATCCGTCGAGCGGAGGGGCCTGCAGCGTCGTGCCGGCGGAGGTCGGGAATGACATTGGACTGGTTCCTTTCGGGAGTGGCTCCCGCCGTTCGGGAGCACGCTCTCCACGCTGACGAACCGGTGCGCGCGGCGTTGCTGAAACCGCCGTAATGTCAGCCTCAGAATTCCTTCAACGACCTTCACGGTTCATGAAACGGGGCGGCATGTCCGACGACGGTTTCGCTTCACCACTGCTCTCGCTGGTCGACGACGGGGTCGGCCTCCTCCTCGGCACGGTCGATGCCGACAACCGGCCGCGCGGCACGCGCGCGTGGGGCGTACGGGCCGTCGACGACGGGCTGCTGCGGGTGGTCTTCAGCGCCGACGACGACCGCGTCGTGCACAACGCGCGCACCGGTGCGATCGCACTGACCGGCGCCGACGTGCGCCACCTGCGGTCCGCCCAGTTGAAGGGCCGAGCCCGATCGGTCGGCGAGCCGGATGCCGACGATCTGGCGGTGGCTGCGGCGCAGACCGAGCTGTTCCTCGTCGCGATCCACGAGACCGATCGTCACGACCTCGTTCTGCTCGAGCGGTTCCTCCCCGCCCGGATGTTGATGCTCGAGATGGAGGTGTGCGAGATGTTCGACCAGACGCCCGGCCCCACCGCCGGCACCGCCCTGAGTGCATCGACAGGAGCGGGTCGATGACGGTCGACGGTGGGGTCGAGGAGCTCACGCTCGCCGACCTCTCGCGCTGCTACGAGGGCGGTGTCCCGGCGGTGATGTGCACCGCCGATGCCGACGGCATCCCCAACATCACCTACATGTCGCGCGTCCATCAGGTCGACGCCGAGCGCATCGCCATCTCCAACCAGTTCATGTCGAAGACGGCGCACAACATCGCCGTCAACCCGGCGGGAGATCTCCTCCTCATCGACCCGGTGTCGTACGAGGAGTACCGGCTGTCGACCCGGTACGAGCGGACCGAACGTCGCGGGCCGGTGTTCGAGCGGCTGCGCGACGACGTGGAGGAGCTGGCCGAGCTGATGGGGCTGCAAGGCGTGTTCCGGCTGCGCGCCGCCGACATCCATCGCGTGGTGTCGATCGAGCGGGTCGGCCGGCAGTATCCCGACATCGACCGGGCGGCGCCCCCCGTGCGCACGCTCGACGCACTGCTCGAGTTCACCGGACGGGTCGAGCGGGTGACCGACCTGGCGACCCTCGTCGACGTCGCCATCACCGGACTTGATCGCGTGCTCGGCTACCGCCACGCTTCGATGCTGCTCCTCGACGAGTCGGGCTCCTCGCTGTACACGATCGCCAGCTGCGGCTTCGCTGCGGAGAACGTCGGCGCCGAGGTGGCGCTGGGCGAGGGGCCGGTCGGCGGCCCGCTGGCGCGATGCGAAGTGGCCCGCTCCACCGGGCTCCGCCAGTTGTCGAAGTACTCGCGCACGATCCGCACGTCGTTCGACGCGTACGGGGTCGGCCCGGGCGTCACGGTGCCGATCCCCACGCTGTCCGACGCCAACAGTCGGATCGTGGTGCCGATGCGGGCGCTCGGCCAGCTGGTCGGCGGGATCGTCGTGGAGTCCCGCGAGGTCGGCGCGTTCACGGTCGACGACGAGCAGGTGCTCTCGATGGCCGCCGGCGTGTTGGGGACCGCCATCGAGCACGCCCGTCTGCTGGAGGCGGCGGAGTCCGACGTCGTCGTCCAGGCCGACGAGGCCCCGCCCCAGCCGGCGCCCCGGACGGGCGGGGGTGGCGGAGTCCGCACGATCCGGTTCTTCGCTGCCGACGGCAGCGTCTTCATCGACGGCGAGTACGTGATCAAGGGCGTCGCCGGACGGATCCTCCGCTCGCTCGTTGCCGAGCACCTGTCCAGCGGGCGGACGGCGTTCACCAACCGCGAGCTCCGGCTCGATCGCTCGCTGGACCTGCCGGGGTTCAAGGACAACCTCGAGAGCCGACTGTTGCTCCTCACCCGCCGCCTCGACGAGCGCGACGCTCCGGTTCGGCTCGACAAGGCCGGGCGCGGCCGCTTCACCATGGAGGTCAGCGCGCCGCTGTCGCTCGACGTCGTCGCCGCCGAGGCGGTCTGACCGAATCCCGTACAGTCGGAGCATGGGCATCGTCAGGAATGCTGCGCGCGGCGCGGTCGCCGGCGTGATCGCCACGGCGGCCATGGATCTCGTCTGGTACCGGCGGTATCGGGCCGGCGGGGGCGAGAGCGGGTTCGTCGAGTGGGAGTTCTCCTCGACGGTCGGCGACTTCGAGGACGCACCGGCGCCGGCGAAGGTGGGCAAGCGGCTCTCCGACGCCGTCGGGATCGACCTGCCGGACGACGCGGTCGGTGCCACCAACAACGTCGTGCACTGGACGACCGGGATCGGATGGGGCAAGGTCGGTGGCCTGCTGGCCTCGATCGTGCCGCTGCCGCGGCCCGTGATCGGGGTCGTCACCGGGGTGGCGGCATGGGGTTCGTCGTACGCCCTGCTCGCCCCGCTCGGCATCTACCGCCCGATGCGCGAGTACGACCGCGAGACGCTCCGCGACGACCTCAGCGCCCACCTCGTCTTCGGC
>CAYGLH010000091.1:8946-10583 GCA_964350535.1 uncultured Ilumatobacteraceae bacterium | reverse complement strand
CGCCTTGCGCTTGACCTCCGGCTCGGTGACACCGCTGAGCGCCTCGAAGAACCTGGCGGACTCGTCGGCGTGGATCAGCTCGATGCCCATGTTCTTGCGGAACGTCTCCACGACCTGCGCGCTCTCGCCCTTGCGCATCAGTCCGGTGTCGACGTACACGCACGTGAGCTGATGACCGATCGCCCGGTGCACCAGCGCCGCCGCCACCGACGAGTCGACGCCGCCCGACAGCCCGCAGATCACCCGCGCGTCGCCGACCCGCTCGCGGATCTGGGCCACCTGCTCGTCGATCACCGACGCCATCTCCCACGTCGGCTCGATGCCGGCGCACTCGTGGACGAAGCGCCGCATCACCCCCATCCCGTACGGCGAGTGCACCACCTCGGGGTGGAACTGCACGCCGTAGATGCGACGCACGTCGTCTTCCGGCACGGCGCCCGGGGCGCCCGGCGAGTGGGCGCTCACCGTGAACCCCTCGGGCGGTTCGGTGATGCCGTCGAAGTGGCTCATCCACACGTCGTGCACCTCGGGCGCGTCGTCCGGCAGCACCGACGAGGATCCGGTCCGGGTGAGGCGCGCCCGCCCGTACTCGCCCGCCATGCCGCGTCCGACGGTGCCGCCGAGCTGCTGGCCGATCAGCTGGGCGCCGTAGCAGATGCCCAGCACCGGTACGCCGAGCCCGTAGATCGCGGGATCGAGCGACGGCGCGCCCTCGACGTGGACGCTCTTCGGGCCGCCCGACAGGATCACGGCCGCCGGATCGCGGGCGGCGAGCTCCGCCGCGCTGATCGAGTGCGGGACGATCTCGGAGTAGACGTTCAGCTCGCGCACCCGGCGGGCGATGAGCTGCGCGTACTGCGCGCCGAAGTCGACCACCAACACGGTCGGCCGGGTGGGATGGTGCGGTGCGTGCGCTTGACTCAAGAAGGTGAATGGTACGCGGCGCCGGCACGTGCTCCAGATCCTCCCGCTCGCCGCCGTGGCCGTGCTGCTCGTGATCGTCGTCGCGATGGCCATCGGCACCAGCCCCGCAGCCGAGGTCGCGTCGGCGGCACCACCCCCGACCGACGAGCCGCCGATCACCGCCAACCCGTTCCTCCCCGAGCGGCAGAACATCAGCGATTGCCTGGGGTCGCTCGAACGCCCCGGCTGCGGCAGCGAGGAGCGCGGCGGATGGCGTCAGACACTCGTGTTCGTGGTGATCGGGCTCGGCCTGGTGTTCGTGTTCACGATGGTCGCGCGCGAGGTGCGCCGCTCCCGCCGCGCCCCGGAGCAGGAGGCGGCGGAACATGACGCCTGATGAGTTCCGGGCGGGCGGGCACGCGCTGATCGACTGGATCGCCGACTACCTCGAGGACATCGAGGAGCGGCCGGTGATGCGGACGATCGAGCCCGGCGACGTGCGCGATGCGTTGCCGGCACACCCGCCGACCGACGTCGAGCCGGAGATCCCGGTCACGCGCGGCGTCGACGACGACAGCGACCCGTAGATCGACTGCACGCCGGCGATGTCGTCGTTCGCGATCGAGCGCGCCGACTCGGCGCCCGGACCGATACTCGGGAACATCGTGGAACCACCGACGCCCGTGTGGCCGAGGCCGAGCGCGTGGCCGTACTCGTGGCACATCACGCCCTGG